>NZ_JACBWZ010000607.1 GCF_013870595.1 Streptomyces sp. WELS2
AGGCCGGAGGTGTTGGCGGTGGAGCGTCCGTGCCTTACGAGGATCAGCGTGGGCATGCGGCAAGGGTAGGCGCATCGGGAAGTGCGCCGTTGACCGGGCGAAGGGAGAATGCGCTCCGTGATCGTCGACTGCGCCGTCTACCGGCACGGGCACCGCAGCGAGGGGCCCGCGGACCTGTCCGACGCGCTCGCCGGGGCACGGGCCGCGGGCGGCTTCGTGTGGATCGGCCTGTACGAACCCTCCGAGGAGGAGTTCGACCAGGTCAGCCAGGAGTTCGGACTGCACCCGCTGGCCGTGGAGGACGCCCTGAAGGCACATCAGCGGCCCAAGCTGGAGGTGTACGACGACTCGTTGTTCATGGTGCTGAAACCGGTGGTGTACGAACCCGAGAGCGACACGGTCTCGGCCGGCGAGGTGATGGTCTTCGTCGGTGAGGGTTTCGTGGTGACGGTGCGCCACGGGGAGGGTTCGCGGCTGGCGGCCGTGCGGCAGCGGCTGGAGCGGGAGCCGGAGATGCTGGACAAGGGCCCCACCGCCGTGCTGTACGCGATCGCCGACGCCACCGTGGACCACTACCTGGAGGTGGCGACGGAGCTGCAGAACGACCTGGACGAGCTGGAGGCGGAGGTGTTCCGGCCGTACACCGGCGGTTCCCGCAACACCGCGTCCCGGATCTACACCTTCAAGCGGCAGATCCTGGAGTTCCGCCGGGCGACCGGCCCGCTGGCGCTGCCGCTGACCCGGCTGGCCGGCAACGGCCCGCTGGGCAACTCGGTGCCGTTCGTGCACGACAAGTCCCGGCCCTTCTTCCGGGACGTGGGCGATCACCTCACGCGCGTGAACGAGTCCGTGGAGGCCCTGGACCGGCTGGTGTCGGACATCCTGTCGGCACATCTGGCGCAGATGAGCGTCCGGCAGAACGACGACATGCGGAAGATCTCCGCGTGGGCGGCGATGGCGGCGGTGCCCACCATGATCGCGGGCGTCTACGGCATGAACTTCGACCACATGCCCGAGTTGCACTGGCTGTGGTCGTACCCGGCGGTGATCGTGCTGATGGCCGCGCTGGAGGTGTTGTTGTACCGGCTGTTCAAGCGGCGCGGCTGGTTGTGAGCGCGGTCCTCGCGGCTTCGGGTGCGGGGGCCGGGGCGCCGCCGCGCCCGGGCGGGACCGCCGAAGGCGGGAAAGAAGGGCGCCGGGGGTCGTAACCGTGCGGCGCCGGGGGCGTTGTTTCCGGTGACGGCCGTGGCGGGGAAGACCCCCGAGCCCCCACCACGGCCGTGGAAATCCCCCGCCGCACTCCCGCGCCGGGAAAGTCCCCGGCGCGGGGCTTCCGCTACGCCAGTCCGGCGCGCTCCAGGGCCTCGCTGCCGGCCCGCAGGGAGGCGAGCCGCTCCTCGAGCGTGAAGCCGGCCGGGGCCAGACTGAGGGTGGTGACCCCGGCGGCGGCGTAGGCCTTCATCCGGTCGGCGATCCGGTCCACGGAGCCCAGCAGGGTGGTCCGGTCGATGAGTTCCTGCGGGACCGCGGCGGCGGCGCCCTGCTTGTCCCCGGACAGATACCTCCGCTGGATCTCGGCGGCCTCCTTCTCGTAGCCCATGCGCTGGGCCAGCCGGTTGTAGAAGTTCTGCTTCGCGCTGCCCATGCCGCCGACGTACAGCGCGGTGTACGGACGGAAGGTGTCGGCGAGCCGGGCCACGTCCTTGTCGTCGCCGAGGGCGATCGGCAGGGTCGGGCACACGTCGAACCCGTCGAGCGTCAGGCCCGCCTTCTCCCGCCCGGCGCGCAGGTACTTGACCGTGGTCTCCTCCAGGTGCTCGGCGGAGGGGAAGATCAGCAGCGCGCCGTCGGCGATCTCGCCGGTCTGCTCCAGGTTCTTCGGGCCGATGGCGGCGATGTAGAGCGGGATGTGCTCGCGCTGCGGGTGCACGGTCAGCTTGATGGGCTTGCCGGGGCCGCCGGGCAGCGGCAGCGTCCAGTGCTCGCCCTCGAACGTCAGCCGCTCCCGGGTCATCGCCCTGCGGACGATCTCCACGTACTCGCGGGTGCGGGTCAGCGGCTTGTCGAACTTCACGCCGTACCAGCCCTCGGAGACCTGCGGGCCGGAGACGCCGAGACCGAGCCGGAACCGGCCGCCGGAGAGCGAGTCGAGCGTGGCCGCGGTCATCGCCGTCATCGCGGGCTGGCGGGCCGGGATCTGGAAGATGGCCGAGCCGACGTCGATGCGCTCGGTCTGGGCGGCGACCCAGCTGAGCACGGTGGCCGCGTCGGAGCCGTAGGCCTCGGCGGCCCAGCACACCGCGTAGCCCAGCCGGTCGGCCTCCTGCGCCACGGCCAGGTTGTCGCCGTCCATTCCGGCACCCCAGTAACCGAGGTTGATCCCGAGCTGCATGCGCGATTCCCCTTACCCGTGAGTAACGTGCTTGTGGGGCAGACCTTAGCGCGGGGGCGGGGCGGGAGGGCAGGGCGGCGGCGGCCGGGCGGAGGATCCCCTGTGTCCCTGTGTCCCTGTGTCCCTGTGTCCCTGTGTCCCTGTGTCCCTGCGTCCCTGTGTCCCTGCGTCCCTGCGTGCCCTTTCGTGTTCCTTCGGGCTCCTTCGAGGGACGGACCGGCGGGTCCGTCTCCCTGGCCGGGGACGGAACGCGGAGGTCGTCCCCTTCGGGGGTGGTTATCCACAGGCAACCCATCGCACCGGTTCTGGCCAGTAATCTCGCCCGCATGGAGCAGAGGCATCTCGGCCGTACCGGCCTGCGCGTGTCCCGGATCGGACTCGGCACCCTCACCTGGGGGCGGGACACCGACGAGCACGACGCCGCTGACATGCTGAAGACGTTCTGGGAGGCCGGCGGCACCCTCGTCGACACCGCCGACGTGTACGGCGACGGCGAGGCGGAGTATCTGCTCGGGCGGCTCATGGACGGGCTGGTGCCGCGCCGGGACCTGGTCGTCTCCACCAAGGCCGGCAGCGTGCCCGACCCCGAGCGCCGCTTCGACGGCTCCCGGGGCCATCTGCTCGCCGCGCTCGACGCCTCCCTGGCCCGCCTGGGCACGGAGTACGTCGACCTGTGGCACATCCACGCCTACGACCCCGGGACCCCGCTGGAGGAGACGCTCCAGGCCCTCGACCTGGCGGTGAGCAGCGGCCGGGCCCGGTACGCCGGTGTCTCGAACTTCTGCGGCTGGCAGCTGGCCAAGGCGGCCACCTGGCAGCTCGCGGCGCCGGGCACCCGCACCCGGCTGGCCAGCACCCAGATGGAGTACTCGCTGCTCCAGCGCGGTGTGGAACGGGAGGTGCTGCCGGCCGCGCTCGACCTCGGTGTGGGCCTGCTGCCGTCCTCGCCGCTCGGCCGGGGCGTGCTGACCGGAAAGTACCGGCACGCCACTCCGCCGGATTCGCGCGGTGCCTCCGAGGATCTCGCGCCGTTCGTCGAGCCGTACCTGGACGACACCGCGACCCGCATCGTGGACGCGGTGACGACGGCGGCCGACGGGCTCGCGGTCACCCCGCTCCAGGTGGCGCTGGCGTGGGTGCGGGACCGGCCCGGGGTGGTCGCGCCGATCGTCGGCGCGCGCACCGCGCAGCAGCTCACGGCGGCGTTGTCAGTGGAGGCCCTTAGTCTTCCTGACGAGATCTGCCGGGCGCTGGACGATGTGTCGGCGCCCGTGCACCGCTATCCCGATCACGACTGGAGCACGCTGTGAGCACGGAGCCGGAGACCACGGAGGAAGCCGGGCCGGGGACGCCGGACACCCGTGGAACACGGGAGGGAGACGCCGAGGAGAGCGCCGGCTCGGGTACGGAGGGGCGTACCGAGGGGGCGGACGCCGCCGACGGGACCGAGAGGGCGGAGGGCGCCGGTACCTCGGAGGAGGCCGGTGCCGCCGGGGACGCCGGTGCCTCGGGGGGAGCCG
>NZ_JACBWZ010000608.1 GCF_013870595.1 Streptomyces sp. WELS2
CGGAAGCTGCTGGGTGCCCGCCTCCACTCGCGCTCGTCCAGCAGGCGCAGGATGCCCTCGGTGCAGCACACGGCCGCGTTGCGCGGGTTGCGGCCGGTGGCGAAGGCGTTCGGGGCTCAGACGTACGTCCACGTCGACCCCGAAGCCGCGGAACGTACCCGGGGTGCCCTGCGGGAACGGGCCGCGCCCGCCCGGTTCGGCGGTGCCGACGACCACCAGCAGGTCGGGGCGGGCGGCGGCGAGCACGCCGAGCGCGTCCGAGCAGGCCGTGCGGGCGGCGTCCAGTTCTGGTGCGGCACCCGCGGCGACCTCGGGCACGAGCAGCGGAGGGCAGGGGCAGACTGCGGCGGCGACAAGCATGGTCGGCAGGTTAACTCCCCGCGCGGACCGGCCGGGCGCCACCCTCGGTCACCGAGGATGTACGCCCGGATGCCCGTGCGACACCCGCGCGCCCGGACAGCCGTGCGGGGACTCCGCACACGCCCGGACGGACGTACGCCCGTACGCCGACGGGTCTCAGTCGCAGCCGCAGCCGCTGCCCGCCGGCACCGGGAGCGGCTCGGGCACACCGATCTTCGGCAGGCCCAGCATCACGCCCGCCGGCTTGGCGGCCTCCGCCGCGTTGCGGTTCTCCCAGGCGTCGCCCGCGCGCGTACGGCGCACGGCGAGTACGGGGCCCTCGGCGAGGAGGTGGTGCGGGGCGGCGTAGGTGACCTCGACGGTGACCACGTCGCCGGGGCGGACCTCCTGGTCGGGCTTGGTGAAGTGGACCAGGCGGTTGTCGGGGGCGCGGCCGGAGAGGCGGTGGGTGGCGCCGTCCTTGCGGCCCTCGCCCTCGGCGACCATCAGCTCCAGCGTGCGGCCGACCTGCTTCTTGTTCTCCTCCCAGGAGATCTCCTCCTGGAGGGCGACCAGCCGCTCGTAGCGCGCCTGGACGACCTCCTTGGGGATCTGGTTCTCCATGGTCGCGGCGGGGGTGCCGGGGCGCTTGGAGTACTGGAAGGTGAACGCCTGGGCGAACCGGGCCTCGCGGACGACGTGCAGCGTCTGCTCGAAGTCCTCCTCGGTCTCGCCGGGGAAGCCCACGATGATGTCGGTGGTGATCGCGGCGTGCGGGATGGCGGCCCGCACCTTCTCGATGATCCCCAGGTACCGCTCCTGGCGGTAGGAGCGGCGCATGGCCTTCAGGACCGTGTCCGAGCCGGACTGGAGCGGCATGTGCAGCTGGGGCATGACGTTCGGGGTCTCGGCCATGGCCGCGATCACGTCGTCCGTGAAGTCACGCGGGTGCGGGGAGGTGAAGCGGACCCGCTCCAGGCCCTCGATCTTCCCGCAGGCGCGCAGCAGCTTGCTGAAGGCCTCGCGGTCGCCGATGTCGGAGCCGTAGGCGTTGACGTTCTGGCCGAGCAGCGTGATCTCCGAGACGCCCTCGCCGACCAGGGTCTCGATCTCGGCCAGGATGTCGCCGGGGCGGCGGTCCTTCTCCTTGCCGCGCAGCGCCGGGACGATGCAGAAGGTGCAGGTGTTGTTGCAGCCCACGGAGATCGACACCCAGGCCGCGTAGGCGCTCTCGCGGCGGGTCGGCAGCGTGGAGGGGAACGCCTCCAGGGACTCGGCGATCTCCACCTGCGCCTCCTCCTGGACGCGGGCGCGCTCCAGCAGGACGGGCAGCTTGCCGATGTTGTGCGTGCCGAAGACGACGTCCACCCAGGGCGCCTTCTTCACGATGGTGTCGCGGTCCTTCTGCGCGAGGCAGCCGCCGACCGCGATCTGCATGCCGGGGCGCGAGGCCTTCCTCGGCGCGAGCCGGCCGAGGTTGCCGTAGAGCCGGTTGTCGGCGTTCTCCCGGACCGCGCAGGTGTTGAAGACGACGACGTCGGCGTCCCCGTCCGCGTCCTCGGGCGCCCGCACGTATCCGGCCTCTTCGAGCAGCCCGGCCAATCGCTCGGAGTCGTGGACGTTCATCTGGCACCCGTAGGTGCGGATCTCGTAACTCTTGGGGGCGGGAACGTCCACTGCCGGGCTCCGGTCGCTGCTGCTGGTCATGCGTTCCAGGGTAGGCGGTCCAGGGCGGCCCGTGTCCCGGGAGTTCCCAGGTGGTACGGCCGCCCGGCACGGCGGACAGGGACGATGACAGACCCGCTCCCGCCACCTGTGACGGCAGTCACAGCGGTGCGCCGCAGGCGCGTCCGCGAAGGCCGCGAGGACAGGAGACATTTTCCGCCAAAGGGCGTCCGAAAGCCCGGGCAGGCGTGTGCAAAAAGGCGGACGACCTGCTTAGGTGGGTCGGCAGCTTGCCCCGGGGACACGGCCCGTATCCGTACCGGCAAAGCCTCTCCGGGGCCACACCGGACCACTTCACCGACGAGGAGGTCTCCGAGCGAGTGAGACACCCAAGCGAGTCCGCCGTCGCCCCCGACGCGTCCGGGACGGGGAGCAGCCGCAGCCGTTCCGGCCGGTGAGAAACAGCGAGCGGGGGTGACGTCAGGTGAGGAGAACGAGCGAGTACGCGGCGCTGCAGCGCAGGTGTGCCGCGATCCTGCGGGATCTCGGGGTGGACCGGTCGCTCACCCTGGAGGAGCTCCGCGCGCGGGTGGAGGAACTGAGAGGCCGTCCGCTGGTGCTCCGGGAGCTGCCCGAGCAGGCGGCGGCCACCGGGGCGTGCGGGCTGTGGCTGGGCACCAAGGACGCCGACTACGTGTTCTACGAGACCAGGACCGCTCCCCTGCACCAGGAGCACATCATCCTGCACGAGATCGGCCATGTCCTGTGCGATCACCACCGCACCTTCACGGATGACGGTGAGCTGCCGGCCGGCCGGCTCCCGGGGGCTCCCACGTCCCATCTCGTCCGACGGCTGATGGCCAGAACCAGTTACACGACCACCGAGGAACAAGAAGCCGAGATGATCGCCAGCCTGATCCAGAGCGCCGGGAAGACCGGCCGGGTGGCGGGTCCCCTGGGACGCCTCGGCGCGTTCCTGGGGGTGACCGCCCATGCCGGTGAGTGAGCTGGCGGCCCGGGTCGGACTCGCCGGCGTCGTCGCTCTGTGGTGCGCCCTCGTCTGGCGGGCGCGCCCGGCGCTGCGCGAGCCGCGGCTGCGGGGGCTGTGGATCACCGTGCTGGCGACGACCACCGCGATCACGCTCTTCCAGCGGAGGGTCGTCAGCGCGCTCACCTCCACCGGCATCGACGTCCACACGGTGTCGCTGGTGCGCAATCTGATCGGCGTCCTCAGCGCGGGACTGGTCCTGCTGTTCGTGGTGGACTGCCGGTGCTCCCCGCGGCTGCGCCGCTCTGTGGTGGCAGGGCTGACGGCGGTCCTGGCGGCGCTGCTCGTGCTGGATCTGCTGGGGGCCGGTCAGCCGATCGGCGCGGCGTCCGCGCAGCGGCCCGCGTCCGCGACGGCCGCCTACTGGCTGATCCTCAGCATCGCCCACCTGCTCGGCGACGCCGTCGCCGTGGTGGTGTGCTGGCGCTACAGCCTGCGTACGACGGAACGCGATCTGGTGTGGTCGCTGCGGCTGTTCGCGGTGGGCAGCGTCCTCGCCCTGGTCTTCTGGTGCGGTTACCTCGGCCACCTCTACGGGCTGGCCCCGGCCCTGCTGCCCTGGCTGTCCATGGTGATGGGGGCGCACGGTCTCCTGCGGGCGGCGTCGCTGCTGGTGCCCACCGCCACCGCGCTGGCCCGGTCCGCCGCCGCGCTGCGGACCTCCTGGCGGCTGTGGCCGCTGTGGCGGGACCTGGTGACGGCGGTCCCCCACGTGGCGCTCGCCCGGCCCCGGCGCAGCCGGCTCCAGGAAGTGCTCCGGCCGCGCTACCCACCGGTGCTCCAGGCGCACCGGCAGACCATCGAGACGTACGACGCGCTGCTGACGCTCCAGCAGTACGTGCGGCCGGACGCCTAC
>NZ_JACBWZ010000609.1 GCF_013870595.1 Streptomyces sp. WELS2
CCTGTGGATCGGTGGGCCGAGGGCGTCAAGCTTGCGTTAAGAATGGTCGCCGACCTGCTGCTGCGGCGGTGCGTGCGCCGGTTCGGCGGGGTCACCGGGGACGTGTTCGGGGCGCTCGCGGAGACGGCGGCGACGGCCTCGCTCGTGGTGCTCTCGCTGGGCCGTTAACGTGCGGCGGGGAACCCGGCCCGGACCCGACGCCACACGCGGGTGGACACCCGAAGGAATGATCGAACACACCCACGCGCGTAGGCTCGTCCCGGGTGTTCGCCGACAGGGTGAAGGCCCCGGTTGCCACCTGTCCCCAGGCCTGGGCCTAGGGTCGGCTGTCGGGCCCGGTCGACCCACCCTGTTTCGGCCACTGCAACTTCACATCGGAAGCGAGAATTCACCACCGTGACTGCTCTGACTCTCAGCACCGCCGCGGCGCCCGGCCTGCGGGCCGACGCGATCGTGATCGGTGTCGCCAAGGGCGCCCAGGGGCCCGTCGTCGCGCCGGGCGCCGAGGCCGTGGACAAGGCGTACGACGGCAAGCTGGCCGGCGTCCTGGAGACCCTCGGCGCCTCGGGTGCCGAGGGCGAGCTGACGAAGCTGCCCGCGCCGGCCGGCTTCAAGGCCCCGCTCGTGGTGGCGGTGGGCCTGGGCGCGGAGCCCTCGGACGACGACGCCGGCTACGACGCCGAGGCGCTGCGCAAGGCCGCCGGTGTGGCCGCCCGCGCGCTCTCGGGGTCCAAGAAGGCCGCGTTCGCGCTGCCCGTCGACGGCCCCGGCGCGATCGGCGCCATCGGCGAGGGCGTCCTGCTCGGCGCCTACTCCTTCGACGTCTACAAGGGCGGCGCCCAGGACGCGAAGAACGCCAAGGCCAAGAACGGCAAGGCCCCGCTGGCCGAAGCCGCGCTGCTCGGCGGCAAGCCGCGCGACGCCGCCCACAAGGGCGCGCTCGCCCGCGCGGTCGCGGTCTGCGAGGAACTGAACCGCGCCCGCGACCTGGTCAACATGCCGCCGAACGACCTCACCCCCGCCGCCTTCGCCGCGCTCGCGCAGACCGCGGCCAAGGAGCACGGCATCAAGGTGCAGGTGCTCGACGACAAGGCCCTGGCCAAGGGCGGCTACGGCGGCATCCTCGGCGTCGGCGGCGGCTCGGCGGCCACCCCGCGCCTGGTCAAGCTGTCGTACAAGCACCCGCAGGCGGACAAGCACCTGGCGTTCGTCGGCAAGGGCATCACCTACGACTCGGGCGGCATCTCGCTGAAGCCGGCCGGGCACAACGAGACGATGAAGTGCGACATGGCCGGTGCCGCCGCCGTGTTCGCCGCGGTCGTCGCCGCCGCCCGGCTCGGCCTGGAGGTCGAGGTCACCGGCTGGCTGGCGCTGGCCGAGAACATGCCGTCCGGCTCCGCCGTCCGCCCGGGTGACGTGCTGCGCATGTACAGCGGCAAGACGGTCGAGGTGCTCAACACCGACGCCGAGGGCCGGCTGGTGCTCGCCGACGCGCTGTGGGCGGCCTCGCAGGAGAACCCGGACGCGATCGTCGACGTGGCCACGCTGACCGGGGCGATGATGGTGGCGCTCGGCGCCCGGACGTTCGGCGTCATGGCCAACGACGACGCGTTCCGCTCCGCGGTGCACGAGACGGCCGAGGAGGTCGGCGAGCCGGCCTGGCCGATGCCGCTGCCGGAGCACCTGCGCAAGAGCATGGACTCGCAGGTGGCCGACATCGCGAACATCGGCGAGCGCTGGGGCGGCGGGCTGGTGGCCGGCCTGTTCCTGCGCGAGTTCGTGGGCGAGGGCATCACCTGGGCGCACCTGGACATCGCCGGTCCGGCGTTCAACGAGGGCGGCCCGTTCGGGTACACCCCGAAGGGCGGCACGGGGACCGCGGTGCGGACGCTGGTCCGGCTGGCCGAGCTCACGGCCGAGGGTGACCTCGGGTAAGGGCCGCTGAGGGCCCGGTCCCAGCCGATGTCCGACGGCTCCGCCGCGCGCGGGCCGGTCGCGCCCGCGCGGCGGAGCCGCACATCGGATACGGCCCCGCGCCCCCTGCGGCCGCCGAACGTGGGACGTCTCACACACCGGCCCGGCGTCTCGATCTCGTCCGACAAGTGCAAAGATGGAGCCCGGCAGGACAGGGCCCCCACCGAAGGGCCGAAGCATCAAGCGGCCGGACACCAGCCGCCTGCCGGTCATCGCCGACCGGCGCACGGCGCACATGCATGGAGGACGTGACGTGGCGAACGACGCCAGCACCGTTTTCGACCTAGTGATCCTCGGCGGTGGTAGCGGTGGTTACGCCGCGGCCCTGCGCGGGGCCCAGCTGGGCCTGGACGTCGCCCTGATCGAGAAGGGCAAGGTCGGCGGCACCTGCCTGCACAACGGCTGCATCCCCACGAAGGCCCTGCTGCACGCGGGCGAGGTCGCCGACCAGGCCCGCGAGAGCGAGCAGTTCGGCGTACGGGCCACCTTCGAGGGCATCGACATGGCGGCCGTCCACAAGTACAAGGACGAAGTGATCGCCGGCCTGTACAAGGGCCTGCAGGGTCTGATCGCCTCGCGCAAGGTGACGTACATCGAGGGCGAGGGCCGGCTGTCCTCCCCCACCTCCGTCGACGTCAACGGCCAGCGCGTCCAGGGCCGCCACATCCTGCTGGCGACCGGCTCCGTGCCGAAGTCCCTGCCGGGCCTGGAGATCGACGGCAACCGCATCATCTCCTCCGACCACGCCCTGGTCCTGGACCGCGTGCCGAAGTCCGCCATCATCCTGGGCGGCGGTGTCATCGGCGTGGAGTTCGCCTCGGCGTGGAAGTCCTTCGGTGCCGACGTCACGGTCATCGAGGGCATGAAGCACCTCGTCCCGGTCGAGGACGAGAACTCCTCCAAGCTTCTCGAGCGCGCCTTCCGCAAGCGGGGCATCAAGTTCAACCTGGGCACCTTCTTCCAGAAGGCCGAGTACACCCAGGACGGTGTGAAGGTCACCCTGGCGGACGGCAAGGAGTTCGAGGCCGAGCTGCTGCTCGTCGCCGTCGGCCGCGGCCCGGTCTCCCAGGGCCTCGGCTACGAGGAGCAGGGCGTCGCGATGGACCGCGGCTACGTGCTCGTCGACGAGTACATGCGCACCAACGTCCCGACCATCTCCGCCGTCGGTGACCTCGTCCCGACGCTCCAGCTCGCGCACGTCGGCTTCGCCGAGGGCATCCTGGTGGCGGAGCGCCTGGCCGGTCTGAAGGTCGTTCCGATCGACTACGACGGTGTTCCGCGGGTGACGTACTGCCACCCGGAGGTCGCCTCCGTCGGTATCACGGAGGCCAAGGCCAAGGAGGTCTACGGCGCGGACAAGGTCGTCTCCATCAAGTTCCCGCTCGGCGGCAACGGCAAGAGCCGGATCCTGAAGACCGCGGGCGAGATCAAGCTCGTCCAGGTCAAGGACGGTGCCGTGGTCGGCGTCCACATGGTGGGCGACCGCATGGGCGAGCAGGTCGGCGAGGCGCAGCTGATCTACAACTGGGAGGCGCTGCCGTCGGAGGTGGCCCAGCTCATCCACGCCCACCCGACGCAGAACGAGGCGCTCGGCGAGGCCCACCTGGCCCTGGCCGGCAAGCCCCTCCACATGCACGACTGACGCCTTCCGACATCGGGCGCGACGACACAGACTTCCGCAATTCGTTAGGAGTAACCGAAACCATGGCGGTTTCCGTAACCCTTCCGGCGCTCGGCGAGAGCGTCACCGAGGGCACTGTCACCCGCTGGCTGAAGGCCGAGGGCGAGCGCGTCGAGGCCGACGAGCCGCTGCTCGAGGTCTCGACGGACAAGGTCGACACCGAGATCCCCGCCCCCGCCTCCGGCATCCTGGCCTCCATCAAGGTGGCCGAGGACGAGACGGTCGAGGTGGGCGCCGAGCTGGCCCTC
>NZ_JACBWZ010000061.1 GCF_013870595.1 Streptomyces sp. WELS2
CGCGTAGTTGGCGTCCATGTGGAGCGGGTGGTGGTTCATGGTGAGCAGGCAGAACAGGGCGCGCCGGTCGGCCGGCAGGGCGGCGAGCAGGGTCTCGGTCTCGGCGGCGTCGGCGGCCACGCGCACGTCGAAGCCGAGGGACCGCAGATCGTTCTCCAGTGACGATCCGGGGACCGGCTGACCGGTGACGATGGCGGTCGACAACCGAACTCACTCCCTGGGTGCCGGCGCGCGGCGCCGGTCTGCTGCATGGTGGGGCGCCCCGGCCTGCGGCACCGGGCGGCATGTCGGCAGAGGCTATCGGATGGGCCGGAGCCCGCGTTCACCGGCCGTTCACGGCCCGGTCCACCGGGGCTGACCCGGCCTTTGCCGCGATCATCATCAGGGATCCGGGGCCCCACCCACAAACCCACGGAGCAGACCCGGGCAACCGGGACACGGGGGCGATCAGGACACGGCCACGGGACCACCAGGTGACGCCCCACAGGTCGGGGCAGTCCAGGACGTTGCCGATCGTGGCCTCGGCGAAGGCGGCGGCGTGTTCGGCGGGCACCAGCGGCGCGGGGGCGCCGACCTCCTGGAGCCAGACCGGCCGGTGCGGGTCGTCCGCCCAGGCCTTGGCGAGTTCCACCAGGTAGGCGGCGTGGTGCTGGACGGGCACGGAGGTACGGCCGTGGCGCTGGGCGGTTCCGTTGAACACCCAGGAGTGCACGGCGGTGACGGCGCCGAGCCGGGCGGAGTGGGCGGGGGTGAAGGGCTGGTCGTCCTGGTACCAGGCGGCGTCGTAGGAGGCGTGCAGATGGAGGCGGCCGGGGGCGCCCTCGGCGCAGGCGTCCAGCATCCGGGTGAGCCAGCGTCCGGCCTCCTCGGCGGTCACCGGGTCGGGGTCGGGGTGCGGGCCGGCGGCGAACTGGTTGACCTCGTTGCCGACGGTCATGCCGAGGAAGTGCGGCCGGTCGGCGAGGGCGACGGCGAGGGTGCGCAGATAGGCGGCCTGCCCGGCGGTGACGTCCGGGTCGGTGAAGAGGTTGCGGCGGTGCCAGGTACGGGTCCAGGCGGGCAGGAAGTCGAAGCTGGACAGGTGGCCCTGCAGTCCGTCCACGGCGGTGTCGAGGCCGCGTTCGGCGGCGGCGTCGGCGAGGGCCACGAGCTGCTCGACGGCGCGGGGGCGGATCAGGGTGCGGTTGGGCTGGAAGTACGGCCACAGCGGGAAGACGCGGATGTGGTCCAGCCCGAGCGCGGCGATCGCGTCGAGGTCGGCGCGCACGGAGTCGAGGTCGAAGTCGAGCCAGTGGTGGAACCACCCTTGGCTGGGTGTGTAGTTGACGCCGAAGCGTACGGCGGGAGGCATGCGGTGTCCTTGCGCTCGGGGGAGGTTCAGCCCTTGACGGCGCCCTCGCCGACGCCCCGGAAGAAGTACCGCTGGAGGCAGGCGAACAGGGCGATGAGCGGCGCCACGGCGATGACCGTGCCGGCGGCGACCAGGCGTTCGTCGTTGGCGAAGGTGCCGTGCAGATAGTTGAGGCCGATGGTCAGGGTGAACTTGGAGGGATCGCTGAGCACGATCAGCGGCCACAGGAAGTCGTCCCAGGCGCCCATGAAGGCGAAGATCGCCACGACCGCGAGGGTTCCCTTGACCGAGGGCAGGGCGATCCGCAGGAACCGCTGCCAGACGTTGGCGCCGTCGGCGTAGGCGGCCTCCTCGATCTCGTAGGGCAGGGCGCGGAAGGCGCCGCGCATCAGCAGGACGTTCATCGCACCGACGGCGCCGGGCAGCACGACGCCGATGAGCGTGTTGTTCAGGCCGAGTTCGCGCATGGTGGTGAACTGGGCGATGACGATGCCCTCGACGGGTACGAGCATCGCCAGCACGAAGACGAGCGTGGTCGCGCGCCGGCCGCGGTAGCGCAGCCGGGCCAGGGCGTATCCGGCGAGGGCCGAACCGGCGCAGTTGGTGACGACGTTGGCGGCGGCGACCTTCAGGGAGTTCAGGGCGTAGTCCCAGACCGGGATGGTGTCGGCGACCCGGGCGTAGTTGTGCAGGGTGGGGTGGGCGGGCAGGAGGCGGGGCGGGGATCCGTAGATGTCCTCGGTGGGGCCCTTGAGGGAGGTGGCCAGCTGCCAGAGGAACGGGCCGGTGGTCAGGGCGAGGACGGCGAGGAGCAGCAGGTACCGCCAGAGCAGTTCGCCGGGCCGGACACGGCGGCCGTCGCCGTCGGTGAGGCGGGGCTCCCGGGCCGTGGCGGCGCGCCGCCCGGGGCGGACCTTCTCCGGGGCGCTCACGCTTCCTCCCTCCGGTCGGCGCGCAGGACGAGCAGCATGAGGGCGACGGTGACGGCGAACACGACGACGGAGAGGGCGGAGGCGTAGCCGACCCGGCCGGTCAGGCCGGTGCCGGTGCGCTGGACGAGCATGACCAGGGTGGTGTCCTCGCCGGCCGGGCCGCCGCTCGGGCCCGCCATCAGGTACACCTCGGAGAACACCCTGAAGGCGGCGACCGAGGAGAGGGCGGCGACCAGCACCATGGTGGACCGTACGGCGGGCACGGTGACGGACAGGAAGCGGCGCACCGGTCCGGCCCCGTCGACGGCGGCGGCCTCGTGCAGTTCGCGCGGCACGTTCGCCAGCGCGGCCAGGTAGATGACCATGTAGTAGCCGAGGCCCTTCCACACGGTGACCGCCATGGCGCTGAGCAGGAGCAGCCACTGGTCGCTGAGGAATCCGACCCGGCCGATGCCCACCGTCTCCAGCACCGAGTTGACCAGGCCGCGTTCGTCCAGCAGCCACACCCAGATCAGGCCCACCACGACGATCGAGGCGACGACGGGGGTGTAGAAGGCGGAGCGGAAGAAGGTGATCCCGGGGATGTTCCGGCGCACCAGCAGGGCGAGCAGCAGCGGCAGGACGACGAGTGCGGGGACGACGACCAGGACGTACAGGGCGCTGTTGCGCAGGCCGGTCCAGAACATGTCGTCGTGGAGCAGTTCGCGGAAGTTGGCGAGTCCGACGAAGCGGCCGGGGAGCAGGGTGCGGCGGTCGGTGAAGGAGTTCACCAGGGTGGAGACGAAGGGGTAGAGCACGAAGGCGCCGGTGACCAGCAGTCCGGGTGCGGCGAACAGCCAGGGGCTGGTGGGGAGTTGCCGTCGGACGCGAAGGGGCGTGGCCATGGCGGGTCAGCCTTGCCGGAGCAGTCGGTCGGCGGCCTTGACAGCGTTGTCGAGGGCTTCCTTGGGACTCTCCTTGCCTTGCAGCGCCTTGGCGACCTCGTTGCGCAGCGCGGTCTTCATCTGCTCGCTGAACAGCACGGGGGTGTAATTGACCGCGTTCTTCAGCGACTTGGCGGCGGCCACGCGTACCCGGGTCTCGTCGGTGCCGTCCTGCCTGGTGAAGTACGGGTCGTCGAGCGAGCCGGCGGTGCTCGGGAAGATGGCGACCCGCTTGGCGAAGGCCATCTGGTTCCCGGCGTCGGTGACGAAGTGGGCGAAGGCGACGGCGGCCGGGGTGTGGCGGGTCCGGGAGTTGACCATCACGCCCATCACGTACATGTTGACGTGCCCGGTGCTGGTGATCTGGTCGGTGATGCCTATGTTCCGGTACAGGCCCGGGGCGTTCTTCCTGAAGTTGCCGAGGTCCAGGGCGCTGCCGGGGTTCATGGCGACGGCGCCGGTGAGGAACTTCTTGCCGGCGGACTCCCCGGTGGCGGTCAGCGCCTGCGGATCGAGGGCCTTGGCGTCGTACAACCGCTGGTACTTGGTGAGGAGTTCGACGCCCTTGGGGTCGTTGAAGGTGAATGCGGTGCCCTGTTCGTTCATCAGCGGGACGCCGTAGCGGCCGAAGTCCTCGATGGTGGGCACGTTGGCGAGGGTGGCGACCTTTCCGCCGCTCTTCTCGGCCATTTCGAGGGCGTCGGCGAAGAGTTCGCCGTAGGTCCTCGGGGGCTTCTCGGGGTCGAGTCCGGCCTTTCGGAAGAGGGCTTTGTTGTAGAAGAGCGGGCCCGTGTTGAGGTACCAGGGGAAGGCGTAGGTGCCGGTCGTGCCGGGGATTCGGTGTCCGGCCCAGGCGCCGGGCAGGTATTCCTTCCGGTAGCGGGCGGCGGCCCTGTCGAGGTCCAGCGCCAGGCCCGCCCGGGCGAGCGGGGCGACGAGGTCCGGGGAGACGTTGACGACGTCGGGCAGGGTGCCGCCGGCCGCGTCCGCGCTGATCTTGTCGGCGTACCCCTCGGCGGGCTGGTCGATCCACTTGACGTGGGTGTCCGGGTACTTCTCCTCGAAGGCGGCGATCAGGTCCTCGAAATAATCCTTGAAGTCGGCGCGCAGGTTCCAGGTCTGGAAGGTGATGTCGCCCTCCACCTTGCCGGAGGCGTCGCTCGTGCCGCCGTCACCGCCGCCCGGGCCGCAGGCGCTCAGCGGCAGGACGAGGGCGACGGCGACGGCGGTGAGGGCTCTGCGGGAGATGGACACGGACACGGCTCCCTTGCTGTGTCGGGGCTGTGAGTGGCGCGAATGACCTTGCACAGGGCGTTCCGGGAAAGTCAATGGATTCGTCGCCGCCGAAGCATTCCGTCCGGGACGGGTGCGGTTAGGCTCTACTGGCCGGGATCTTGCGGGAGTTGACTAATGCGCTTTAGGGTCTTGACACTCAAGCGCTTTAGCAGTTCCCTGCCGAAGGGGAGGAAACGTGCCGACCAGACGGTCCCCCGCCCGCCGGCCCACGATGAAGGACATCGCCCGGCGTGCCGGGGTGTCCGAGAGCGCCGTGTCCTTCGCGCTCAACGACCGCCCCGGCGTCTCGGAGGCCACCCGGGCCCGGGTGCGCCGGGTGGCCGAGCAGCTGGGCTGGCGGCCGAGTACGGCGGCCCGCGCGCTGTCCGGGGAGGGCGCGGCCACGGTCGGGTTCGTGCTGGCCCGCCCCGCGGCCACGCTGGGCGTCGACTCCTTCTTCCTCCAGCTCGTCTCCGGGATCCAAGGGGTGCTGGCCGAGCGCCACTTGGGGCTGCTGTTCCAGGTGGTGGAGGACGTGTCCGGCGAGTGCGCGGTGTACCGGCGCTGGTGGGCCGAGCACCGGGTGGACGGTGTGCTGGTGGTCGATCCGCGCACCGACGATCCGCGTCCCGGCCTGCTGGACGAACTCTCCCTGCCCGCCGTGGTGATCGGCGGGGCCCCGGACGAGCGGCATCCGGGGCTGTCCACGGTCTGGGCGTACGTCAGCGGGGTGGCCGCCGCCCAGCCGATGAGGCCGCCGGCGTCCCTTATGCCCTGCATGCCGGCGCTGCGCGCGGGCGAGCCGCAGGCGACGTGGACCTGGCCGAGCACGCCGACGACGAGCGCGGACAGGCCGATGACGATCCGTCCGTTGGCCTCCGGCTTCTCCGGGTGCCGGATGAACCGTACGGCGATCACCGCGAGCAGTATCGGCACCAGCAGGTCGAGCCGGCCGAAGGCGCCGGTGACCAGGATCTCCACCAGGTCGCCGACGGGCCCGCGCAGATCCGCCCAGGTGCCCGCGGCGACGATCAGCGCGATGCCGAGCAGCAGCAGCGCGACGCCGTCCTTGCGGTGGGCCGGGTCGAGGTTCTTCGCGCCCTGCCCTATGCCGCGGAAGACGGCGCCGACGGCGTGCGCGAGACCCAGCCAGAGGGCGCGCACCACCCGGTAGAGGCCCCCGGTGGGGCTGGGCACCGGCTTCGGCGGCGCGGACTTCTTCGCCACGGCCTTCCTGGCGGGCGCCTTCCCTGCGGGCGCCTTCCTGGCCGGGGCCTTCTTCGCGGCGGCCTTCTTCGCCGGAGCCTTCGCGGGAGCGGCCGCCTTCTTGGCGGGCTGCTTCTTGGCTGCGGAGGGACGTGAGGCCATGAGTGTGAGGTTACCGGGGGAGACGACGGCGGACACGTGTGCCCGCAGCTTCACCCGTTCGTGTCGTGCCTGGCGGGGAGCGAAATTGACGCTCCCTCATTCCCATCCGCGGAACGCGCTCGGTCAGTTCTGCGACGGCACCGAGGCACCGCTGCCGCCCGTGCCCGGCTCCAGCGCGTCCAGGGCACGGCGCAACCCGGTGAGTTTGCGCTCCAGATGGGCCGCCGTCGCCACCGCCGCCGCGTCCGCGGAGTCGTCGTCCAGCTGCTTGGACAGCGCCTCCGCCTGCTCCTCGACGGCCGCGAGCCGCGCGGACAGCTCGGCGAGCAGCCCGGCCGACTCCTTGACCGGCCACCCCGCCCCTGCCGCCGCCCTCCAACTGCAGCCGCAGCAGCGCCGCCTGCTCCCGCAGCTGGCAGTTCTTCATGTACAGCTCGACGAACACCGAGACCTTCGCGCGCAGCACCCACGGGTCGAACGGCTTGGAGATGTAGTCCACCGCGCCGGCCGCGTAACCCCGGAAGGTGTGGTGCGGGCCGTGGTTGATGGCGGTGAGGAAGATGATCGGGATGTCCCGCGTCCGCTCCCGCCGCTTGATGTGTGCGGCCGTCTCGAAACCGTCCATGCCCGGCATCTGGACATCCAGCAGGATGACCGCGAAATCGTCCGTGAGCAGTGCCTTGAGCGCTTCCTCCCCGGACGATGCCCGCACCAGTGTCTGATCGAGCGCCGAGAGGATCGCCTCCAGCGCCAGCAGATTCTCCGGCCGGTCATCGACCAGGAGGATCTTGGCCTTCTGCACCATGGCCCGCCCTCCTCGCCCCGGCGGTACACCGGGCGCCGCCCCAGGGGACGACTCCCTTTCGCCGCCCGTCCTTGTGCCGGTCATCGTAGCCGCACCCCGCCTGTCGCCACACCCTGTCACCGCGATGTCACTGTGCACGTACCGGAAACGCGGCGGGTTCCCGGATGGTTCCCGGAATCCGGGATTCCCGTGTGTTCCCGGCCCCCATCATGCAGCAACTCCCGGCGCGCGCCGCGCGTGGCCCCGGCCTTCCCGGCGCGCCCCGCCGGGAAGGCCGCCCGGCTCACTCCGGCCTCATCCACTGGCTCATCACCGACAGCAGGTGATCGGGGTCGACGGGCTTGGTGACGTAGTCGGAGGCACCCGACTGGATCGCCTTCTCCCGGTCGCCCTTCATCGCCTTCGCGGTGAGCGCGATGATCGGCAGACCCGCGAACTGGGGCATCCGGCGGATCGCCGTGGTCGTCGCGTACCCGTCCATCTCGGGCATCATGATGTCCATCAGCACCACCGCCACATCGTCGTGCTGCTCCAGCACCTCGATGCCCTCCCGGCCGTTCTCGGCGTACAGCACCGACAGCCCGTGCTGCTCCAGGACGCTGGTGAGCGCGAAGACGTTGCGGATGTCGTCGTCGACGATCAGCACCTTCTCGCCGCCGAACCGCACCGTGGGCGGCGCGGGCTGCTCCTGCTCGGGAACCGCCGCCCACTGCTCGGCCCGCTGCGCCGCTTCGGACAAGGAGCGCCGCCGGCGCCGGAAGAGCGCGGCGGGACCGTTCTGCGTCTCCTGGTACGACTTCACCTCGGCCGGCGTCTCGATCTCCACCGCGGACAGCTCCGAGGAGAGATGCGCCTCGGAGGCCACCAGGTCGCCGGCCTCCAGGGCGGGCGCGGACTGCTGGTAGCCCTGCGGCGGCAGTTCGCTCATGTGCAGCGGCAGATACAGCGTGAACGTCGAGCCGCGCCCGGGCTCGCTCTGCGCGTGGATCTCACCGCCGAGCAACTGCGCGATCTCCCGCGAGATCGACAGCCCCAGGCCGGTGCCGCCGTACTTGCGGCTGGTGGTGCCGTCCGCCTGCTTGAACGCCTCGAAGATCACCCGCATCTTGCTGGCCGCGATGCCGATGCCGGTGTCCGTCACCGAGAACGCGATCAGCTCGCCGTCCGGATCGGCCAGCGAACCGGCCTCCAGCAACTGCTCCCTGATGGAGTCCGGCACATCCGCGCCGGCGGGCCGGATCACCAGCTCCACCGAACCGGAGTCGGTGAACTTCACCGCGTTGGACAGCAGGTTGCGCAGCACCTGCAACAACCGCTGCTCGTCGGTGTGCAGGGTCGCAGGCAGCTCCGGCGAGACCCGCACGGACAGGTCGAGGCCCTTCTCCGCGGTCAGCGGCCGGAAGGTGGCCTCCACGTAGTCCACGAGCTGGACGAGCGCGATCCGGGTCGGCGAGACGTCCATCTTGCCCGCCTCGACCTTCGACAGGTCCAGGATGTCGTTGATCAGCTGGAGCAGATCCGAGCCCGCGCCGTGGATGGTCTCGGCGAACTCCACCTGCTTGGGCGACAGATTGCCCTCGGCGTTGTCGGCGAGCAGCTTCGCCAGGATCAGCAGCGAGTTGAGCGGGGTGCGCAGCTCGTGCGACATGTTGGCGAGGAACTCGCTCTTGTAGCGCATCGACACCGCGAGCTGCTCGGCGCGCTCCTCCAGGACCTGCCGGGCCTCCTCGATCTCGGTGTTCTTCACCTCGATGTCCCGGTTCTGCCGGGCCAGCAGCTCGGCCTTCTCCTCCAGTTCGGCGTTGGAGGCCTGCAGTGCCTTCTGCCGGTTCTCCAGCTCGGCCGACCGTTCCCGCAGCTGCTCGGTCAGCTCCTGCGACTGCTTGAGCAGCTTCTCGGTCTTGGTGTTGACCGAGATGGTGTTGACGCTGGTCGCGATCATCTCGGCGATCTGGCTGAGGAAGTCCCTCTGGATCTGCGTGAACGGCGTGAACGACGCCAGCTCGATCACGCCGAGCACCTTGCCCTCGAACAGCACCGGCAACACGATCACCTGCGCGGGCGGGGCCTCGCCGAGCCCGGAGGAGATCTTCAGATAGCCGCTGGGCGCCTTGTCCACCAGGATCGTGCGCTTCTCCTGGGCGGCCGTGCCAATCAGCGCCTCACCGGGCCGGAACGACGTCGGCATGGAGCCCATCGAGTAGCCGTACGAGCCCAGCATCCGCAGCTCGTAGTCGTCCTCGCCGTTGCCGACGCCCTTGCCCTCCATCAGCGGCATCGCCAGGAAGAACGCGCCGTGCTGCGCGGACACCACCGGCGTCAGCTCGCTCATGATCAGCGAGGCCACGTCCTCCAGGTCCCGGCGGCCCTGCATGAGGGAGGAGATACGGGCCAGGTTGCCCTTGAGCCAGTCCTGCTCCTTGTTGGCGATCGTGGTGTCCCGCAGGTTGGCGATCATCTTGTTGATGTAGTCCTGCAACTCCTGGATCTCGCCGGCCGCGTCCACGTCGATCTTCAGGTTCAGGTCGCCCCGGGTCACCGCGGTCGCCACGCGCGCGATGGCCCGCACCTGCCGGGTCAGGTTCTCGGCCATCTCGTTCACGGACTCGGTCAGGTCGCGCCAGGTGCCGTCCACGTCACGCACGCGTGCCTGACCGCCCAGCTGCCCCTCCGTGCCCACCTCGCGGGCCACCCGCGTGACCTCCTCGGCGAAACTGGACAGCTGGTCGACCATCGTGTTGATCGTCGTCTTCAGCTCGAGGATCTCGCCGCGGGCGTCAATGTCGATCTTCTTCGTCAAGTCACCCTTGGCGATGGCCGTGGTGACCATGGCGATGTTGCGCACCTGTCCGGTCAGGTTGGACGCCATCTGGTTCACCGACTCGGTGAGGTCCTTCCAGGTGCCGGCCACGCCCGGGACGTGCGCCTGACCGCCCAGGATGCCGTCCGTGCCCACCTCACGGGCCACCTTGGTGACCTGGTCGGCGAACGAACTCAGCGTCTTGACCATCGTGTTGATGGTGTCGGCGAGCTGCGCCACCTCGCCGCGCGCCTCGATCGTCACCTGCCGCGTCAGATCGCCGTTGGCGACGGCCGCAGCCACCTGCGAGATGTTGCGCACCTGCATGGTCAGGTTGTTGGCCATCAGGTTGACGTTGTCGCTGAGGTCCTTCCAGATGCCCGTGACCCCCGGCACGTGCGCCTGACCGCCCAGGATGCCCTCGGTGCCCACCTCACGGGCCACCCGGGTCACCTGCTCGGCGAAACTCGAGAGTTGATCAACCATGGTGTTGACCGTCGTGACGAGCTCGAGGATCTCGCCCTTCGCGTCAACAGTGATCTTCTTCGACAGGTCACCCTTCGCGACAGCCGTCGTGACCTCGGCGATGTTGCGCACCTGGATCGTCAGGTTGTTCGCCATGAAGTTCACGGACTGCGTGAGGTCCTTCCAGGTGCCGGAGACCCCCTGCACCTCGGCCTGCCCGCCGAGGATGCCCTCCGTACCCACCTCACGGGCCACCCGCGTGACCTGGTCGGCGAACGACGACAGCTGGTCCACCATCGTGTTCAGCGTGTTCTTCAGCTCCAGGATCTCCCCGCGCGCGTCCACGGTGATCTTCTGCGAGAGGTCACCGCGCGCCACGGCGGTGGCGACCTGCGCGATGTTGCGCACCTGGGCCGTCAGGTTGCCCGCCATGCCGTTCACGGAGTCGGTCAGGTCCCGCCACACACCGGCGACACCCGGCACCTGCGCCTGACCGCCGAGCCGCCCCTCGGTCCCCACGTCCCGCGCGACCCGGGTCACCTGGTCGGCGAAGGCGGACAGCTGGTCCACCATCGTGTTGATCGTGTTCTTCAGCTCGAGGATCTCGCCGCGCGCGTCCACGTCGATCTTCTGCGACAGGTCACCGCGCGCCACCGCCGTCGTCACCTGGGCGATCTGCCGCACCTGCGACGTCAGGTTGCCGGCCATGAAGTTGACGGAATCCGTCAACTCCTTCCACGTACCCGACACGCCGTCCACCCGGGCCTGACCGCCCAGCCGGCCCTCCGTACCCACGTCCCGGGCCATCCGCGTGACCTGGTCGGCGAAGCTCGACAGCTGGTCCACCATGGTGTTCACGGTGTTCTTCAGCTGGAGCATCTCGCCCGAGACGTCCACGGTGACCTTCTGCGACAGATCACCGTTCGCCACCGCCGTCGTCACCTGGGCGATGTTGCGCACCTGACCGGTCAGGTTCCGGAACGCGGTGTTGACCGAGTCCGTCAAGTCCTTCCACGTGCCCGCCGCGCCCGGCACCTGCGCCTGGCCGCCCAGCTCGCCCTCGACACCGACCTCCCGCGCGACCCGCGTCACCTCGGCACCGAACGCCGACAGCTGGTCCACCATGCCGTTGACGGTGTTCTTCAGCTCCAGCATCTCGCCGGCCACGTCCACGGTGACCTTCTGCGACAGATCACCGTTGGCCACCGCGGTCGTCACCGTCGCGATGTCCCGCACCTGCGTCGTCAGGTTCCGGAACACCGTGTTGACGGAGTCGGTCAGGTCCTTCCACGTACCGGCCGCGCCCGGCACGTTCGCCTGGCCGCCGAGCCGCCCCTCCGCGCCGACCTCGTTCGCCACCCGGGTGACCTCGTCCGCGAAGATCCGCAGCGTCTCGGTCATCTGGTTGATCGTCTCGGCGAGCCGCGCCACCTCGCCCCGCGCCGGCACCGTCACCTTCTGCGACAGGTCACCGCTGGCGACGGCCGTCGTCACCTGCGAGATCCCCCGCACCTGCGCGGTCAGGTTGCCCGCCATCGTGTTGACGGAGTCGGTCAGCTCCTTCCACACGCCGGCCACCCCGGGCACCTGCGCCCGGCCGCCCAGGATGCCCTCGGTGCCCACCTCCCGGGCCACCCGGGTGACCTCCGAGGAGAAGGCCGAAAGCTGATCCACCATCGTGTTGACGGTGTTCTTCAGCTCCAGCATCTCGCCGGCGACGTGCACGGTCACCTTGCGGGACAGATCGCCCTTGGCCACCGCCGTCGTCACCAGGGCGATGTCCCGCACCTGGGCGGTCAGCCGGTCCGCCATCGTGTTGACGGACTCGGTCAGGTCCTTCCACGAACCCGACATCCCGCGCACCCGGGCCTGCCCGCCGAGCTTGCCCTCGGTGCCCACCTCGCTGGCCACGCGCGTGACCTCGTCCGTGAACGTCGACAGCTGGTCCACCAGGTTGTTGACGGTCCGGCCGACCTTCAGGAACTCCCCGCGCAGCGGATGCCCCGTACCTCCGTCCGGCGCCTGCGTCCGCAGCTCCATGCGCGGCGACAGATCACCCTCGGCGACCGCGGTGAGCACCCGGCTGACCTCCGAGACGGGCCAGACCAGATCGTCCACCAGCGCGTTGGAGTGCTCGATGGCGGTCGCCCAGGAACCCTCGCAGGCACCCGTCTCCAGCCGTTCCGTGAGTTTTCCCTCACGCCCCACCATGCGCCGTACCCGCGACAGCTCACCGGTCAGGTGCAGATTCCGGTCGGCCACCTCGTTGAAGACGGCCGCGATCTCCGACATCACGCCGTCTCCGGAGACCGTCAGCCGCTTGCGGAAGTTCCCGTCCCGCATCGCCACGAGGGCCGCCAGCAGCCGGTTCAGGGCGGCCGTGTCCACCGTCGTGGTGCCGCCGCTCCTGCCCAGGGACGGTCCGCCTTTCGCGCGCGTCTTCGTGCCTCGCGTCGCCGCGCCAGACTCCACTGTGTCCCTCCCGGAGGGGTAGACCGTTACTGCTGTGCTCGGCCGCTTCGGCCCGGCGTGCCGGTCACCGGCATACCGGTCGCGTCCGCGTACCGGTTGCTTCTGCGTATGTCCGCCGGACGGGATCCGGCCACACCAGGGGCTGCTGCCCGCCGTGCGCCCGGCACACGCGGCCCGTACCGACCTTCATCAGAAGCTTGCCCAGTGTTTCACCCCGGCCGAACCCGGCCATAACAGTTCGGCAGCTTCGCACATCGTCCGCACACCCTGGGGGCGTAAACACCGAAGACCGGCATCCGCTCGGACCGCGAAGGTAAGTAACCTTGCATGCGGCTGTCCAGCCGCACCGGTCCGACCGGTCTGGGCGGTGGCACGAGTACGAGCGGGCATCGGAGGGGCGGCCGGACACCATGACCACCGGACTGATCCCCGGGGGACAGCCCCCGGAGCCACAGCCGACGGGCGAGCCGATGCCGCAGCAGCGGCGCGAGCCGCCCGGCGGGACAGCCCTGCATGCCGACAACCGGCCGAGGAGTTCTGTGATCACCGCGCGTGCGGCCGCCAGTTTCGAACCCGTCGGGCGCTCCGTCGCGACCGCCCGGGCCTTCGTCCGCGACACCCTCCAGGGCTGGGGATTCGCCGACATCGTGGACGACGCGGTCGTCCTGACCAGCGAGCTGGTCACCAACGCCGTCGTCCACGCGGGCACGCACGCGGACGTGCTGTGCCTGCGCACCGAGGACGGCGTGCGCATCGAGGTGTCCGACCGCTACCCGGAGCGCGAGGTCCCCCTCCAGAGCTCCGCCGTCTCCATGGGCAGCCCGGACCGCGAGGGCGGCCGGGGCCTCCAGCTCTGCGCGGCCCTGGCCACCCGCTGGGGCGTCGACTACACCCCCACCCACAAGAACGTCTGGTTCCAGCTCAACCTCCCCGAACGCCCCGTGGGCACCCGCACCGCCGGTCCCGCCCTGCCCGCCGACCTGCTGCCGCTGGCCGACGGCCGGGTCCGCGTCGCCGTCCTCCAGATCGACCGCAAGGGCGGCATCAGCGCCTGGAACGAGGACGCCGAGGAGCTGTTCGGCTACTCCGCCTGCGACGTCATCGGCAAACCCCTCACCGACCTCGCGGCCTGGCCGCACACCCCGGGCACCGGCACCGGCATCGCCGAGGCCCTCGAGCTCTCCCGCTGGGAGGGCACCTACGGCATCCGCCGCGCCGACGGCCGGGTGGCCCAGGTGTACGCCTCCCATCTGCGGGTCCGTGACACCGGCGGCGAACCCTCGACCGTGTGCCTGCTGGTGCGCGACCACGAACGCGCCGTCCTGCAGTCGCCGCCCCGGGTCCCGGCCGGCGACCAGACGCCGTCCTCCGACGGGCAGAGCACCGACCCGTTCGAGGTGTTCATCGGCTCCCCCGCCCCGGACGACCTCGACGGGCTGCTCCAGCGCACCGTGGAACGCGCCCGCGACATGCTCGACGGCGACTCCGCGTTCCTGCTGCTGGCCACCGACGACGAGACCGAGCTGGAGGTCCGCGCCTCCACCGGACTGCCCTCCGCCCGCCAGCGCTTCGCGCGCGTGCCGGTCGAGGCGGGCCCCGGCCGCTACGGCTCCGCCCGCATGCCCGCCGTCCACGACGACCTGGCCGCCGTCCCCGGCGCCGTACCGCTGCTCGCCGGCACCGGGATGCGCTCGGTCGTCACCGTCCCGCTGAAGGTGGAGGGCCGCCTCACCGGCTCCCTGGGCGTCGCCGCCGAGGCACCCGGCCGGTACACCAACGAGGAGGCGCTGCGCCTGCAGTTCGCCGCCGACCGGATCGCCCTGGCCGTCGAGTCGGCCCGCCTCGGTGAGCTGGAACGGCTGCGCCGCGGTTCGCTGAGCTTCCTGGTGGAGGCCTCCGACCTGCTGGCCGGCACGCTGGACCGGGACCAGACGCTGGCCCTGATGGCCCAGATGACGGTCCCGACCCTGGCCACCTGGTGCGCGGTCTACACGATCGCCGACCAGGCCTCCGAACCGTATCTGTCCTACGTCCTGCACGAGGACGAGGAACTCATCGACGGCATCAAGTCGTTGCTGTCGAAGGTCCCGCCGCCGGACCCGGTGCCGACCCCCGGCGCCCGCGTCTGGACGGCCCCTGGCGAGGTCGCCCACCAGGCGGCCCTGCGCAGCTCCATGCGGAGCCTGGGCCTGGCGGGCGGCCCCACGCACCGCATCGCCTCCGGTATCGGCCCGACGCTCGCGACGGCGTCCGCGGTCGGCGGGGAGACGGTGGTCCTGCCGCTCGTCGCCCGCAACCGCGTCATCGGCATGCTGACCCTCGGCAAGCCCACCGACGAGCACTTCCGCCAGGAGATCCTGGAACTCGCCGAGGACCTGAGCCGCCGGGCCGCCCTGGCCCTGGACAACGCCCGTCTGTACTCGGAGCGCACGGCCATCAGCCAGTCCCTCCAGCGCAGCCTGCTCCCGCCGGGCCTGCCGCACATCGACGGCGTCGAGGTCGAGGTCATCTACCGCGCGGCGGGCGAGGGCAACGAGGTCGGCGGCGACTTCTACGACGTCTTCCCCATCGGCAACGGCGCGTACGGCTTCGCCATCGGCGACGTCTGCGGTACGGGTCCCAACGCGGCGGCGGTCACCGGCCTGGCCCGGCACGCCCTGCGCCTGCTGGCCCGCGAGGGCCTGTCGGGCCCGGCGGTGCTGCAGCGCCTGAACTCCGCGATCCTCGACGAGGGGGACCGCAGCCGCTTCCTGACGCTCCTCTACGGCGAGTTGCGCACGCAGGCGGACGGCAGCGCGGAGCTGAAGGTGGTCTGCGCCGGCCACCCGCTGCCGCTGCGCCTGCGTCAGGACGGCACGGTGACGGCCGCGGCCGAACCGCAGCCGCTGCTGGGCGTCATCGAGGATCTGGAGCTGTACGAGGAGACGGTCACCCTCGACCCGGGGGACGTGCTGCTCTGCGTCACGGACGGGGTCACCGAACGCCGTGAGGGCTCGCGCATGCTGGGCGACGACGGCCTCGCCGATGTCCTCACCACCTGCACCGGTCTGACGGCGGGTGCGGTCGCGGCACGCATCATGCGCGCGGTCGAGCGGTTCGCCTCGGACGCCCCGTCCGACGACATGGCGATTCTGGCGATGCGCGTCCCGGGCATTCAGCAGGAGGTGTGAGGAAGCACGAAAAAGGCCCCACCCGGAAGGGTGGGGCCTTTTTTGCCGAGCCCCCAAACGGAATCGAACCGTTGACCTTCTCCTTACCATGGAGACGCTCTGCCGACTGAGCTATAGGGGCCTGTCGTTTTCGAGGTTTCCCTCGCGGCGACAAAAGAACTGTACCCCGAACAGGCCGTGGTTCCCAAATTCGTTCGGGACTGGTTCAGAAGGCGGGCTGAAGCAACCCGCCGAGGGCGTTGCAGGCGGCGGCCGTCCGCTGCATGTCCCGCTTGGTGAGCGCGGCGTCCACGGGCAGCGCGAGCGTCTCGTCGGCGGCCCGTTCGGTCTCCGGCAGCGACACGCACCGCCGAAAGGCCGGCAGCCGGTGCACGGGCGTCTTCACCGGCACCCGGCACTCCACTCCCCTGACCCGCAGGGCCCGTGCGAAGGCGTCCCGGTCCGGCCGGCCGTTCCCCGGAACCCGCACGACGTACTGCTGATAGGTGTGCCCGTCCCCGCCGTCCGGCGTGCGTACGCCCTTGAGCCGGGCGTCGAGATAGGCGGCCCGTTGCCGGCGCCGGGCTATCTCGTCGTACGGCGCCTCGGACTCGCCCTGCTCCAGCACCAGCAGCCCGTGCCGCCGCCCGAGCCGGCGCAACCGCCCGAGGTCGGCCCGCCGTCCGAAACGGTGCACCACAACCACCGCCGCGGTACGAGGAGTTACGGACGCCGCGACCGCGTCCGGGCCGAGGCAGTAGGTCACCGGGTCTATGTCGGCGAACACCGGGAGCGCGCCCGTCAGGGTCACGGCCTCGGCGACTTCGACGTTCCCGAAGGCCGGCACGACGACCTCGTCACCGACTCCGACTCCGGCGGCCCTGAGCAACGCTGCGGTTCCCATGTCGGGGATGCTGTGCTCGGAACGTGAACGACACGTTACGCGAAACGAAAAAAGGTCGGATCCTGAACCGAAGTTCAGGATCCGACCTTTATCAAAATTCGTTCGGCGGCG
>NZ_JACBWZ010000610.1 GCF_013870595.1 Streptomyces sp. WELS2
AGCGGGCCGAGGAGGAGCGGGTCCGCGCCGCGCGCGAGGCCGAGCGCCGCCGGCTGAACACCTTCGTCGCCCCCATCGCGCACTCCTACGTCTCCACGGCCTACCAGGCCTCTAGCTCCCTGTGGTCCTCCGGTTCGCACACCGGCATCGACTTCCACGCGGCCAGCGGCACCGCGGTGCACTCGGTGGGCGCCGGCACGGTCGTCGCCACCGGCTGGGGCGGCGCCTACGGCAACCAGGTCGTGATCCGGATGGCGGACGGCATGTACACGCAGTACGGGCACCTGTCCTCCATCGGCGTCACGGTGGGCCAGCAGGTCGAGCCGGGCCAGCAGATCGGGCTGTCCGGCGCCACGGGCAACGTCACCGGCCCGCACCTCCACTTCGAGGCGCGCACGACGCCCGACTACGGCTCGGACATCGACCCCGTCGCCTACCTCCGCGGGCACGGCGTGCACATCTGACCCCCGCGCGTTTCCGGCGGCCCCGGCTCACCGAGCCGGGGCTTTCGCCGTTTTCCACCCCGCCCGCCGGACTCTTGTCCAAAAAATATCCATCGATTACCGCCCGCCGTCGGAAATTCCGCCGCGCTGGAATAGAGTCACGGTATAAGCGTCCATCGTCGGCGTTTCACGGGGATTAAGGCGGAGGTCGGTCATGCGTATTCCGGCGCACTCGGTGTGCACCGCTGTCCGGGACGACATCGTCGCGGGTGTCTACGAGCGCGGCAGCCGGCTCACCGAGGAAGTGCTGGCCCGCCGCTACGGCGTCTCGCGCGTCCCCGTCCGTGAGGCGCTGCGCACGCTGGAGGCCGAGGGGTTCGTGGTGACGCGCCGGCACGCGGGCGCGTGCGTGGCCGAGCCGACCGAACAGGAGGCCGCCGACGTGCTGGAGATGCGGACGCTGCTGGAGCCGCTGGGCGCCGCGCGGGCCGCCCAGCGGCGCACGGAGGCCCATCTGAAGGTGCTGCGCGGCCTGGTCCGGCTGGGCCAGGAACGGGCCAGGAAGGGCAACAGCGAGGATCTGCGCTCGCTCGGCGGCTGGTTCCACGAGACGCTCGCCCAGGCCTGCGGCAGCCCCGCGCTGACCTCGACGCTGACCCAGCTGCGGCACAAGATCGCCTGGATGTACGCGGTGGAGCCCCCGGTGAGCCCGGTGGAGTCCTGGGCGGAGCACGGCGCGATCGTGGACGCGGTGGCGCGCGGGGACGGCGAACGCGCGCGGGCGGTGACGGCACTGCACGCCGAACGCGCTGCGGGCGCGCACCGGCTGCGTTTTCCCGGCGCCGGGGAGCGTGTGAGGACTTCGCAACATGCCGTAAACATGTCGGGCCTGCGGCATTAACACGGGCGCCGTATACAAAGAAGGGTTATTCGGCGGCAGTGTTTTCCGCTGCCCTTTCCGCGGGCGCCCTTTTCATGGGCCACCCTTTCGCGGGACCGGGAATTAACGGTCACGCAGGGCGGGCGGGCGCGGCCGGCGCGGCCAGCGAGGCCGCCCGGGAATTCGGCCGGGCGGAAAGCCGCAGGCAGCCCGGCGCACTCGGCGGCGGAAACGCGGAAGCCGCGCCGCCCGGTGCGGGCGACGCGGCTTCCCGGTCCTGCTCAGACGGTCTCGGGCAGCTCCTCCAGGCCCTCGGAGACCAGCTTGGCCAGACGGTCCAGGGCGGCGTCGGCGCCCTCGGCGTCGGAGGCGAGGACGATCTCCTCGCCACCCTGGGCGCCCAGACCCAGGACGGCCAGCATCGAGGCCGCGTTGACGGGGTTGCCCCCGGCCTTGGCGATCGTCACCGGGACGCCTGTGGCCGTGGCGGCTCGGACGAAGAGAGAAGCGGGGCGGGCGTGGAGGCCCTCGGCCCAGCCGACGTTGACGCGGCGCTCAGCCATGTGTTGCTGCCCTTCAGTGCTCAGGTTGTCTAGACCAGTTTCCCATATCGTGAAGCGTGCCCGGAGCGGACCCGAAGGACCGCACCGGCGCGACCCCGGACCGCGGCCTCGGTCCGGCGTCGCCCCCATAGAGTGCCTCGCGCCGTTGTCGTACGCGACCCTTACTCTGGGGCCCATGCACACCTCGGCGGACCGGCAGGACCGGCACCAGTACCCCGCCCACTGGGAGGCGGACGTGGTGCTGCGCGACGGCGGCACCGCGCGCATCAGGCCCATCACCGTCGATGACGCCGACCGCCTGGTCAGTTTCTACGAGCAGGTCTCGGACGAGTCGAAGTACTACCGCTTCTTCGCGCCGTACCCACGCCTGTCCGCCAAGGACGTCCACCGCTTCACGCACCACGACTTCGTGGACCGGGTGGGACTCGCGGCCACCATCGGCGGCGAGTTCATCGCCACCGTACGCTACGACCGGATCGGCACCGACGGCCTGCCCGCCTCCGCGCCCGCCGACGAGGCCGAGGTCGCCTTCCTGGTCCAGGACGCCCACCACGGCCGCGGGGTCGCCTCCGCCCTCCTGGAACACATCGCGGCCGTCGCGCGCGAGCGCGGCATCCGCCGCTTCGCCGCCGAGGTGCTCCCCGCCAACACCAAGATGATCAAGGTGTTCACGGACGCCGGCTACACCCAGAAGCGCAGCTTCGAGGACGGCGTCGTACGCCTGGAGCTGGACCTCGAACCCACCGACCGGTCCATGGCCGTGCAGCACGCCCGGGAGCAGCGCGCCGAGGCCCGCTCGGTCCGGCGGCTCCTCGCGCCCGGCTCGGTCGCGGTCGTCGGCGTCGGCCGCGCTCCCGGCGGGGTGGGCCGCAGCATCCTCGGCAACATCCGCGAGGCCGGCTACGCGGGCCCGCTGCACGCCGTGAACAAGGCCTTCCCCGAGGACCTCGAGGAGATCGACGGGGTGCCCGCGTACCGCTCGGTGCGCGACATCGACGGGCACGTGGACCTCGCCGTCGTCGCCGTGCCGGCCGAGCACGTGCCCGCCGTGGTCGCCGAGTGCGGCGAACACGGCGTCCAGGGACTGGTCGTGCTCTCCGCCGGGTACGCCGAGAGCGGGCCCGAGGGGCGCGAACGGCAGCGCGCGCTCGTCCGGGCCGCCCGCGCCCACGGCATGCGGCTCATCGGCCCCAACGCCTTCGGGATCATCAACACCGCCGAGGACGTCCGGCTGAACGCCTCGCTCGCCCCCGAGCCGCCCCGCCCCGGCCGCATCGGGCTGTTCGCCCAGTCCGGCGCCATCGGCATCGCCCTGCTGTCCCGGCTGCACCGGCGCGGGGGAGGGGTGACCGGCGTCACCGGCGTCTCCACGTTCGTCTCCGCCGGCAACCGCGCCGACGTCTCCGGCAACGACGTCCTGCAGTACTGGTACGACGACCCGGACACCGACGTCGTCCTCATGTACCTGGAGTCCATCGGCAACCCCCGCAAGTTCACCCGGCTAGCCCGGCGGACGGCCGCGGCCAAGCCGCTGGTCGTCGTGCAGGGCACCGGCACCGCCCCGCAGGGGCACGCCGTACGCGCCACCCGGCTGCCCTACGCGACGGTGTCCGCGCTGCTGCGGCAGGCCGGGGTGATCCGGGTCGACACCATCACCGAGCTGGTGGACGCCGGGCTGCTGCTCGCCCGGCAGCCGCTGCCCGCGGGACCCCGCGTGGCCATCCTCGGCAACTCCGAGTCGCTGGGCGTGCTGACGTACGACCGGTGTGTGGCCGAGGGGCTGCGGCCGGCCCGGCCGGTGGACCTGACCACCGAGGCGACGGCGGAGGACTTCCACCGGGCGCTGGCCGACGCGCTGGCCGACGACACGAACGACGCCGTCGTCGTCACGGCGATCCCCGCGATCGGGGAGGGGTCGCCGGGGGACGCGGAGCTGGCGGAGGCGCTGCGGTCGGCCGCGGCGGCGGTGCCGGGCAAGCCGGTGCTGGTGGTCCATGTCGAGCTGGGCGGGCTGGC
>NZ_JACBWZ010000611.1 GCF_013870595.1 Streptomyces sp. WELS2
CAGGGTGACCAGGGCGCCGGCCGTGCGGTGCGTCCGCCGGGGGCCCGGGTCGCGGCCGGGTTCATCTGGGTCGAACCACTTCGGGCAGCTGTCGGCGCTCTGGAGGGTGTAGGCGCCGGGCACCGCCTCCCACTGGTACGGGGACGGCAGGATGACCAGCCCCTCGGACCCCGCGTCCGGGTCGAGGGCGCGGTCGAGGCGTTCACGGGCGCGCCGGTCGGTGTGGACCAGGTACTCCTGGCGCACCAGCTCGATGGCGAGGACCCGGCCGGTGGTCGGGCGGGTGCGGTCGCCGTGGTTCTCGACCCACGCCTCGGCCCCGTAGTACCGCTCCCGGGGTTCCCGCGGGTCCACGGCGACCAGCGGCCAGGCCACCTCGTCGCCCACCGCGAAGGGCCGCCCGCAGCACTCCATCTGCCAGTCCTCGTAGAACACCCTCATCCCGGCCATGCCCCCACCTTCCCGGAACCCGGCGGCGACCGCGAGACGTTTTCCCCGTATGCTCTCGGATCTTCCCGGAGTCCCTTTCCCCGTCCCCGTCACCACAGGAGCCGATGCATGACCACCGCCACCACCCGCCCCGGCGACCGGCAGGTCAGTCCCGTGTTCGTCGGCATCCTGGCCGTGACGGCGGTGACCGGCTGGGCCACCTGGACCGGGTTCGCCGAGCAGCCGGGCGTCGCGGTGTTCCTGTTCGTGACCGCGGCCTGGATCGTCTCCCTGTGTCTGCACGAGTACGCGCACGCGCGCACCGCCCTGCACAGCGGGGACATCTCGGTCGGCGCGAAGGGCTACCTCACGCTGAACCCGCTGAAGTACACGCACGCGCTGCTGAGCATCGTGCTCCCGGTGCTGTTCGTGATCATGGGCGGGATCGGTCTGCCCGGCGGCGCGGTGTTCATCGAGCGGAACCGGATCCGGGGCCGCTGGCGGCACAGCCTGATCTCGGCGGCGGGTCCGCTGACGAACGTGCTGTTCGCCGCGGTGTGCACGGCGCCGTTCTGGCTGGACGCGCTGGACGGCGTGCCCGCGGACTTCCGGTTCGCGCTGGCGTTCCTGGCGCTGCTCCAGGTGACGGCGGCGATCCTGAACTTCCTGCCGGTGCCGGGCCTGGACGGCTACGGCGTGATCGAGCCGTGGCTGTCGTACAAGGTGAAGCGGCAGGTGGAGCCGTTCGCCCCGTTCGGGCTGCTCTTCGTGTTCGCGGTGCTGTGGCTGCCGTCGGTCAACGACGCGTTCTTCGACCTGGTCGACGCGGTGATGCGGGCGCTGAACGTGGACACGTTCTCCCAGTACTGCGGTGACGCCCAGTACCGCTTCTGGGAGGAGAGCCCGGCGATCTGCTCGTTCGGTTCGTGACGGACGCGTTCAGCTCGTGACGGAGGTGTCGCGGGCGGCGTCCATCCGGCCGCGCTTGACGTAGTACCAGGTCATGTTGGACGACAGGCCGGCCAGCAGCACCCAGACGATCCCCAGCCAGCTGCCCTGGACGAAGGAGACGACCGCCGCGGCCACGGCGAGGACGCAGACGACGAGGGTGTAGAGGGCGATGCGGGGCATGACGGGGGGCTCCTGTCGGGGACACTGCTCGGAACTGCTTCGCCGACCAGTGTCCCCCATGGGCCGCGGTGGCTCACACGTCGGTCAGGCGCAGCCCGGCGTGCGCCTTGTACCGGCGGTTGACGGAGATCAGGTTGGCGACCAGCGACTCCACCTGGTGGGCGCCTCGCAGCCGGCCCGCGAAGATTCCGCGCATGCCGGGGATGCGGCCGGCCAGGGCCTGCACGATCTCCACGTCCGCGCGCTGCTCGCCGAGGACCATGACGTCGGTGTCGATGCTCTCGATCTCCGGGTCCTGGAGCAGGACGGCCGACAGGTGGTGGAAGGCGGCGGTGACCCGGGACTCCGGCAGCAGCGCGGCGGCCTGCTCGGCGGCGCTGCCCTCCTCGGGCTTGAGGGCGTAGGCGCCCTTCTTGTCGAAGCCGAGCGGGTTGACGCAGTCCACGACGAGCTTGCCGGCCAGTTCCGCGCGCAGCGACTTCAGGGTGTCGCCGTGGCCGTCCCACGGTACGGCGACGATCACGATGTCGCTGCGGCGCGCGGCCTCGGCGTTGTCGGCGCCCTCGATGCCGTGGCCGAGTTCGCCGGCGGCGGCCCGGGCGCGGTCGGCGGCGCGGGAACCGATGATCACCTTCTGGCCGGCCCGGGCCAGCCGGTAGGCGAGGCCCTTGCCCTGCGGCCCGGTGCCGCCGAGCACGCCGACGGTGTACCCGGAGACGTCGGGCAGGTCCCAGGGGTCCTTGGCGGGGGCCTTCTGTGCGCTGTCGGTAGAGGTCATGGCCCGACTCTACGTCCGGGCCGGCCGGGGCACCGGTTCAGGTCAGCCGCCGTACCGGCACCCGGCGGAAAGTGATCGTCTCGTAGGCGCCGAAGTCGCCCGTCTCGTACAGCAGCCCCACCGTGTGCGGGTCGACGCGGACCAGGTCGGAGTAGGCGGCGGGCAGTCCGTCGGCGGTGTACGCCGGGCGCCAGGTGGTGCCGCCGTCGCGGGAGACGCGGATCGTCATCAGGGCGCGGGTGCCGCCGGGGTCGGCGGGGGCGGAGAACAGCAGCAGGTCGGGGTCGCGCAGCTGGAGGACGGCTGCCTGGCAGACGGGTGCGGTCAGGCCTGCCTGGGGGCGGAAGGGCTTGACGAGCGTCCTGCCGCCGTCCCGCGAGTGGGCGTCGGCGCGGTTTCCGGGGGAGGGCGAGTCGTTGCGGGCGTTGAGGTAGACGCGGCCGTCGGGGAGTTCGGCGGCGGTGGTCTCGTTGACGTTGACGTAGCCGTCGGTGTTGTCGTCCAGGTAGCCGAGGTACCAGCTCTCGCCGCGGTCGTCGCTGAGCAGGCAGTGCCCGCCGTTGTACCTGGCCTCGGCGCCGGTGTCGGTGCCGGTGGGCGGCAGGGTGTGGTTGGCCGGGACCAGGACGCGGCCGGTCGTCAGCTGGAGGGCGTGGCCGGGGGTGGTGGCGTACCAGCGCCAGCCCGGCTTCTTCACCTGCCCGGTGATCTCCCTGGGCGCGGACCACGTCACCCCGTCGTCGTCGCTGTGCTGGACCCACACCCGCCGGCCGTCGGCGTCCGGGACCTGCCCGCGCACGATGGCGGCCTCGGTCGCCGAGGCGGCGGCGCGGACGTGGACGAGCAGGACGCGGCCGGTGTCGAGGACGACGGGGGCGGGGTTGCCGGCGAGGTCGGTGCCGTTGTCCGCGGCGACCTGGAGCGGGCCCCAGGTCCGGCCGCCGTCGGTGGACCGCTTCAGCACGATGTCGATGTGGCCGTGGTCGGCGGCGGAGGCGGCCCGGCCCTCGCAGAAGGCGAGCAGGGTGCCGGCCCGGGTGGCGACGACGGCGGGTATGCGGAAGCTCGCGTACCCCTCGCGGCCGGCGCGGAAGGGGACGGTCACGTCGGTGGGGGCGATGGCCGGGTCGGTCACGGGGCGGCTCCTCGGTCGCGGACGGACGCGGACGAGCGTGCGTTGGCGCGGGTGGGTCCTGGTGGATCCGACGGGGGCGCGTGACGGGCCGCGTACCCACCGCGCAGGGGTCTCTCGTGGGCCGTGTACGGGTCCCGCACGGCCCCCGTACGGGGCGCTTTTTCCCCGAGTCGGGCGAATTCCCGGTGAACTCCGGGTCACGAGTGGCGCGTTGCGGCAGGATTCGGCCACATGGACGCCGTACGGGTCGCTTTGCTGCGGGAAGTGCTCGCCGGGACGGAGTGGCTGGGGGCCACCCGGAGGTTCGCGGGGGTGCTGCGCGGGTCGGTGGTGGCGCACGGGGGCGGGCTGCTGCTGGTGGGAACGCCGGAGTACGAGCCCTGGCACCTGGCCGCGCACCTGGTGGACGAGGCGGCCTGGTCGGGC
>NZ_JACBWZ010000612.1 GCF_013870595.1 Streptomyces sp. WELS2
CGGCGCCCGGTGCCGTGGCTGGGCGGGGGTGGGCCGGCGTACCACCGGAGGTATGGGGCGGACCGCCGGCTCGTCGGTGCCGACGGTCAGCGGCTCGCCGTGGTGACGCAGGGTCAGCGGCTCGCCGTCCAGCAGCGCGTACGTCACCTTGTCGGCGCCGATGTCCACCCGCAGCCGGCGTCCGCGGAAGCCGACGTGGAAGGCGAGACGGCGCAGCCGCTCGGGCAGGCGGGGCGCGAACCGCAGCCGGTCTCCGTCGCGGCGCATGCCGCCGAACCCGGCGACCAGTGCCATCCAGGTGCCGGCGAGCGAGGCGATGTGCAGCCCGTCCCGGGTGTTGTGCTCCAGGTCCGCGAGGTCCATCAGCGCGGCCTCGGTGGTGTAGGCGTAGGCGAGGTCGAGATGGCCGGTCTGGGCGGCGACGACGGCCTGGCAGCAGGCGGACAGGGAGGAGTCGCGGACGGTCAGCGGCTCGTAGTAGGCGAAGTTCCGGGCGATCTGCTCCTCGTCGTGCTCCTGCTCGAAGTAGTCACCGCAGGTGTACATGGCGAGCACCAGGTCGGCCTGTTTGACGACCTGTTTGCGGTAGAGGTCGAAGTAGGGGAAGTGCAGCAGCAGCGGGTACTGGTCGGGGCGGGTGGCGTCGAAGTCCCAGCGCTGGTAGCGGGTGAATCCGGCGTGCTGTTCGTGGACGCCGAGTTCGTCGTTGTAGGGGATGTGCATGGCGTCGGCGGCGTCCCGCCAGGCAGCGCTCTCCTCCTCGTCCACGCCGAGCTGCCGGGCCCGGTCGGGGTGGCGTTCGGCCGCGTCGGCGGCGGCGCGCAGGTTCCGCCGGGCCATCAGGTTGGTGTACGTGTTGTCGTCGGCGACCGCGCTGTACTCGTCGGGGCCGGTGACGCCGTCGAGGTGGAAGACGCCGTGGGTGTCGTGGTGGCCGAGCGACCGCCACAGCCGGGCGGTCTCCACCAGCAGCTCCAGGCCGGTCTCCCGTTCGAAGTCGGTGTCGCCGGTGGCCTCGACGTACCGGGCGGCGGCGTCGGCTATGCCGGCGTTGACGTGGAAGGCGGCGGTGCCGGCCGGCCAGTAGGCGGAGCCCTCCGGTCCGGCGATGGTCCGCCAGGGGAACGCGGCCCCGGCGAGCCCGAGTTGGGCCGCCCGTTCGCGGGCCTCGTCCAGGGTGTTGTACCGCCAGCGCAGCGCCTCGGCCACGGCCTGGGGCGCGGTGTGGGTGAGCACGGGCAGCACGAACATCTCGGTGTCCCAGAAGGCGTGCCCGTCGTAGCCGGAGCCGGTCAGTCCCTTCGCCGGTATCGCGCGCTGCTCGGCGCGGGCCCCGGCCTGGAAGACGTGGAACAGCGCGAACCGGACGGCCTGCTGGATCTCCTCGTCGCCCTCCACCTCGACGTCGGCGCGGGCCCAGAAGTCGTCCAGGCAGGCCCGCTGACCGGCCAGCAGCCCTTCCCAGCCGTCGTGCGCGGCGGCGGCGAGCGCGGCGTCGACCTGGTCGGCCATCGCGGGCAGCGACCGGGCGCCGGACCAGCCGTGCGCGACCAGCTTCTCCACCCGGAGCCTCTGTCCCGGTTCCAGCACGGAGGTGACGGTCAGCCGGGCCACGTCGACGCCGCTCTCGCTGCGGGTGGTGGTGCGTTCGGGTCCGGTGACGACGTGGTCGGCGGCCACGGCGACCCGGAGGCCGCTGCGCCGGGTGCGGTGCACGAGCCGCAGCCGGCTGCCGGAGGCGAAGTCGTCCTCCTGCTCCAGCGGTGACTTCAGGGCGCGGGCCGCGCGGGGGTCGCCGTCGGGCTCGGGCAGGCTCTCGTTGGCGACCAGCTCGGACTGGATCACCACCCGGCTGGCGCTGTCGACGGCCTCCACCTCGTAGGCGACGGCGGCCACCGCCCGCTGGGTCAGCGACACCAGGCGGGTGGAGCGCACCCGGACCGTGGAGCCGGCCGGGGAGGTCCATTCGCAGGTGCGCTCCAGCACGCCCCGGCGCAGGTCCAGGACGCGTTCGTGGGCGACGAGCCGGCCGTAGCGCAGGTCGAACGGCTCGTCGTCCACCAGCAGCCGGATGATCTTGCCGTTGGTGACGTTGATGACGGTCTGCCCGGACTCCGGGTAGCCGTAGCCGGCCTCCGCGTACGGCAGCGGGTGCACCTCGTGGACGCCGTTGAGGTAGCTGCCGGGCAGGCCGTGCGGCTCGCCCTCGTCGAGGTTGCCGCGCCAGCCGACGTGCCCGTTGGACAGCGCGAAGACCGACTCGCTCTGGGCGAGCACGTCGAGGTCGAGGGCGGTCTCCCGGACGGTCCAGGGTTCGACGGCGTACGACCGGTCGGTGATCACCGCTTGCCTCCCAGTTCGGCCAGGTCCTCGACGACGACGTCGGCGCCGTGCGCGTACAGCGCGTCGGTCTGCCCCACCCGGTCCACGCCGACGACCCAGCCGAAGCCGCCGGCGCGGCCCGCGTCCATGCCGGCCAGCGCGTCCTCGAACACGGCCGCGCGGGACGCCTCGACGCCCAGGTCCCGGGCGGCGGCGAGGAAGGTGTCGGGGCGGGGCTTGCCCGGCAGGTGCCGCTCGGCCGCCACCACGCCGTCGACGCGTACGTCGAAGAAGTGCTCGGCGCCCACCGAGCGCAGCACGTCCCGGCAGTTGGCGCTGGAGGAGACGATCGCGGTGCGCAGGCCCGCGGCGCGCACGGCCTCCAGATAGCGCAGGGTGCCCTCGTAGGCCTCGACGCCGCCGGTGCGGATCCTCTCCAGCAGCAGCTCGTTCTTGCGGTTGCCGAGGCCGTGCACGGTGCGGGCGTCCGGCGGGTCGCCCGGCTCGCCCTCCGGCAGGTGGATGCCGCGCGAGGCGAGGAAGGCGCGGACGCCGTCGGCGCGCGGGCGGCCGTCCACGTACTCGTCGTAGTCGGCGTGGGCGTCGAACGGCCGCCCCCGCTCGCCGTCGTAGCCGCGCAGGAACGCGTCGAACGTCTCCTTCCAGGCCGCCGCGTGCACGACGGCCGTCCTCGTGACGACCCCGTCGAGGTCGAAGAGGCAGGCCTGGATGGTGTCGGGCAGACCGAGCTGAGTCATACCGAGGACTGTTCCCCGTCCGGGGCACTCCAGTGGGTGGCGCGCACCACACACGCCCCGGACGGGTGGTGACACACTTTCCGGTGTGCCTGTGACCACCGACCGTGTACCGCGGACCTTCGACGACCTCCTCGCCCGTGCCCGCGCCCTGCCCCAAGGCGGCCGGCGCGCCCTGCTCGGCATCGCGGGCGGCCCCGGCTCGGGCAAGACGACCCTCGCCGAGCGGCTGGTTGACGCCCTGAACGGCGACGGGCCGCGGTGGGCCGCGCACGTGCCGATGGACGGGTTCCACCTCGCCGACGCCGAACTGGACCGGCTGGGCCGCCGGGACCGCAAGGGCGCCCCGGACACCTTCGACGCGGGCGGGTACGCGGCGCTGCTGCGGCGGCTGCGCGAGGAGAGCGGCGAGGTGGTGTACGCGCCGGGGTTCGAGCGGGTGCTGGAGCAGCCGCTGGCGGGCGCGATCCCGGTGCCGCCCGAGGCCCGGCTGGTCGTGACCGAGGGCAACTACCTGCTGCTGACCGAGGGTTCGTGGGCGCGGGTGCGGCCATGCCTGGACGAGGTGTGGTTCTGCGAGATCGACGAGGCGGAGCGGATCCGCCGACTGGTCGCCCGGCACGAGGAGTTCGGCAAGGAGCACGCGGCGGCCGTGGCCTGGGTGCTGGGCACGGACCAGCGCAACGCCGACCTGGTCGCGTCGACCCGGGAGCGGGCGGACCTGCTGGTGCCGGCCACCGCGCTGCCTCGCGGGAACTGACGCCGCCGGCCCGGGGCGGCTCGCGGAGGCCGGTGCGGGAGGAGTGGCTTGCGGGAA
>NZ_JACBWZ010000613.1 GCF_013870595.1 Streptomyces sp. WELS2
TGGGCGAGAGGTGGAGAGCCAGGCTTCTGCGGTGGTCAGTCCGGTCCCGGCGAAGCGCCAGTGGGAGAGGACGAGGACGGTGTCCGGGTCGGGCAGGGGGTGGCCCGCTTCGGCCGCGCGGGCGCGGGCCAGGGCTTCGTTGTGGTCGGCGCGTTCCTGGCGGAGGGCGCCGAGGGTGACGGAGTAGGTACGGGACTTGGTGGAGAAGTGGCCGCGGAAGCCGAGCATGTGGGCCCACTTGCGCAGGCGCAGCGCTTCGAGTTCGGGGAGCGCGCCGAGGTGCCAGCAGGTGAGGATCATCCGGCGGGCGTGGTCGGTGACGCCGGAGCCGATCAGGTCGGTGATCGGGTTGCGGATGGGCCGGTCGAGGGTGCCGGCCGTCTCGGCTCCCTTGGTGGCGTACTTGGCGATGTAGGCGGCCACGGCCCGGCTGGACAACTCCGAGGTGCCCGCGAAGTCCGCTGAGCGGATGGGACGGATGTCGAGCTGGTCGCCGAAGCGGAAGGCGTAGGCGCGGCCGTCGATGACCGGGCCGGGTGTCTCGGCGAGGCGGGCGGCCGAGCGGATCGCGTCGGTGAGGAGTTCGGTCGTGGCCCAGGCCGGCGGGTCGTCCTCCGCGCCTCCCGGACCGTCGAGGCGGATGACCGCGTGGAAGTGGACGGCGCCGCGCCGCTGGTACTCGGCGACCTTGGCGTACGACACCCGGAGGCAGTCGCGTGACGCGGAGCGAGTGAGGCCCGCGCGGGAGGCGATCTGCTGGCGGAGGTAGGTGGTGAACCGGCCCCAGAGGGCACCGGCGTGCGCGTTCCAGAGGACGGCCGTCCGGTAGTCGTAGCGCTCCGGGTCGAGCGGCGTGCCCAGAGCGGGGTCGTCCTCGGTGTGCGTACGCCCGCAGCGGCACCGGCCGCCGGCCGGGCGGTTGTGGACCGGGCCGAAGGACGGCGCGGTGAAGGTGGCGAAGACGCGGGGGTGCCGGGCGACCGCCGGGCCGATGCCCTTGCCGCCGTTCAGACCGGCCGTTACGAGGTGGAAGGTGTCTTTGCGGTACGTCTCCGCGCAGGTGGCACACCGGGTGGCGCGACGGTTGTTGCAGCGGATGAGGAGCTGTCCGGCCGGAAGGTCGCGGTCGGTGATCTCCCGGACGATCTCACCGGTGGCCGCGTGGACGTCGAGCCGGTGACCCTCCATTCGTACGGGCCGCTCACAGCCGCCGAGGCGCTGGATCTGCCGGGCGTAGGAGCCGAGGTCGCCGTGCCGGGCGAGGGCGGCCAGGTGACGGATGGCTCCAAGGGGAGCCGGTGGGCGCATGTGCAGGTTCCTCCTTGTGGTGCGGGTGTTGGGCCCCGCCCTGACTGTCTAGGGGACTAGACAGTCAGGGCAGACGAAAGGAGTCGTTGGTTCAGCGGCGGGTGAGGAGAGAGCGGAGAACGACGGCGCACACGGCGACCGATGTGGCGGTCACGGTGACGGCGAGCAGCATGGAGACGAGGACGGCACCCACGACCAGGACCACGGCGGTGCCACCACCGACGAGGGCGAGCGCCGTGCCGGGCGTCAACTGGATGGTCGGGCGGGCCGGCGCCGGAGGAGCGGGCGTCGACGGCTTGGCCGGAGTGACTGCGGTCGGCTCCACGACAGTGGCGGGCGTGGCGACCGGGACGGTCGGTTGCGGCATGGTGGGGATCTTCGGCCGGATCATGAGCAGGGCTCCTTACGGGTCACTTGAGGAGGGAGTCGATGACGGGCGCCAGCAGGCTGTCGGTCAGCAAGTAGCCGCCGAGGAGGAGCACGGCGACGAGCCACCAGGGCGGGCGGATGAGCTTGACGCCCAGGACCGCGACGCAGAGCAGGGCGAGCCAGAGCGGGACGCGCATGCGGTGATCTCCTGTCAGGCCGAGCAGCGGTGGGTGCGAGCGGCGAGTTCGGCGGCGGCGCGGGAGTCGTACTCAGCCGAGAAGTCGCAGCGGGGTGCGGTGCAGGCGGCCAGGTGGCGATGCCTGCCGCGGTCGATGTAGGAGGCGACGTTCACGGGGCCGATACGGCGGACGTTGCGGAAGCGGCGGTTCATGGCAGTGCTCCTCTCACAGGTGGGCGGCGACGGAGGCGGTCATGGACGGGGGAAGGCCGAGCCGTGCGCGGACGGCGTCGGGGTCGGCGGGGCGGCCGGTGGTCGAGCGCTGTTCGTCGGCCAGGGCCCGGGCGCGCTGGATGAGGGCGGGTGGGAGCGCGATGGCGGGGCCGGGTGAAGGCGGATCCGGGACGGCTTCCGGTTCGCCGGGGGTTGGTTCCGGCAGCTCCTCCGGCACCGGAACGTCGATGGCAGCCGGAGCGGGGGTCTGTTCCTCGTACGGGCCAGCCGTCGGCGAGTCTGAGTGCCCCGGGGGTTCCTGGCTGTCCGGTGTGTGGGCCAGCAGAGTGCCGCCGAAGAAGGCGACGGCGGGCCAGCCTGCGACCACCACGCGGAGCGAGGCGGGAACGTGGTTCAGGTCGAGGAGTCCGGCGGTGGCGACGTTGGCTCCGAGGGAGGCGGCAAGGGCCACCAGGAACCACAGCCGCGGACTACCCGCCACCTGCCCCGTTCGCTGCAACTGGCGCATCCGGCGCCAGGAGGCGACCAGCAACAGGTCGACGCTGACGGGATAGGCCCACGCCTTCCATCCGCCCTGTCCGGCCGCTGCGGCGAGGTCGTGCAAGTGGGAGAAGGACAGGGCGCCCGCGATGACGGCCTGGACAACGACGGCGTCCACGCGGGCCAGGTGGGCACGCATCGGCTCCGGTTCCTTCCTGTTTCGGGCATGGGAGGGGTAGGGAGATGGCGCGAGGCGGTCACGCCGGCCGTAGGGAAGGGAGGGGGCTACTCGGTCACCGGGCGCGCGGTGGGCGTGGCACCGGTCGAGGAGGACGGCCCCGCCGAGGCGACGGCGACGGCGGGCCGGAAGCGGTCGAGCCGGGGCAGTTCAGGGACCAGAGCCGAGGTGTCACGGCAGACGGCCGCCGCATCTTCGAGCGAGAGAAGAGGAGAGCGGACGCGGGACCATCCGCCGGACGAGTCGCCGACGACCGCGACGCCGGGCCGGTCGGCAGGAATGGACGTGGCGGCCAGTGCTGCTTCGGGAGAGATGTCGGCCAGGGCCATGTTCGCCGATGCTTCGTCGTTGACGCGGTGGCAGACGCGGCCGGTCAGTTGGGCACGCAGCATGGTGGCGCCCTTGCCGAGTTCCGAGCCGAAGCGCTGCCCGCAGACTTCGAGGTAGATGCCGGCCGCGCGGCCGAGCTGGGCGAGGCGGATGAGCTTGGTGACCATCGCGTCGCGCCGCTTCTCGTCGTCCCTGTTCGCGGCGAGGAAGAGTTCCGCCACCTCGTCAACGACCAGCACTACCGGGACTGGCCGTACGGCGTCCGGCAGCCCCCAGACGTCCGAGGTGAGAACGGCGTCCGGATCGGCACCACTGAGCCCGATCAGCCGAAACCGGTCCTCCATCTCTTCCAGCAGCGCGTCGAGGAGGTCGTTCGCCCGATCCGGGTCGTCGGCCAGCGCCGACAACCGGGGTGCGAAGGGCGCCAGTTCGACACCCCATTTGCAGTCGATCCCGACGAGGACGACCCGCTGCCGGGCCAGGCCGCACAGCAAGTTGCGCAGGTAGACGGACTTTCCGGACTGCATGGCGCCGAGGATCAGTTCGTGCGGCACCGTACGGAAGTCGCGTACGTGCCAGTCGCCGTCCTCTCGCAGCGCCAGCGGCAGGCGAAGCGGCTCGGCCACAGCCTGGCGCCGGGCGGGCCGCACATCGGCGAGCACGTCCCACCCGACGAGCCGCAGTTCGAGCCAGCCCGGTTTCGTGGGGCGTACGTGGACGGCGTGGGCGCCCCAGGCATGGCGCAGTC
>NZ_JACBWZ010000614.1 GCF_013870595.1 Streptomyces sp. WELS2
GACGGCACCCGGCGGGCGGTCACCGCGTCAGTCCAGCCCGAGGCACTCGATCTCGTAGTCGCCGGTGTCCTCGTCGATCGTCACGCCGTGGGTCTCGCTGCGGAAGCCGGGGAAGCGGCGGTCGAACGTCTCCAGGGCGGTGAGGTAGCGCAGCAGGGGGCCGTCGGGGGCGCCGGTGGACTCGCCGGGCATCAGCACCGGGATGCCGGGCGGGGTCACCGTGACCATCGCCGCCGCCACCCGGTGCGCCGCGTCGGCGACGCGGACGCGTTCCGTGCCGCCGCGCACCAGCCGCTGGTAGCAGTACTGCGGCGGGTGCACCGGCTCCGGGAGCTCCTGGAACGCGGTGTCCAGCAGCTCCACCAGGCGGGCCGAGCGCAGCTGGTCGTGCATCTGGCGGCACAGCTGCCGCAGGGTCGTCCCCGCGTACCGGCGCGGGTGCGCGGCGACCACCCCGGGCAGGACGTGGTCCAGCGGCGCGTCGGCGTCGTAGAGGGCCTTGAAGTCCATCAGGGCGTCCAGCAGCGTGCCCCACTTGCCCTTCGTGATGCCCATCGAGAACAGGATCAGCGTGGTGTAGCTGTCGGTCTTCTCGACCACGATGCTCCGGGTCGCCAGGTACGCCGTCAGCACCCGCGCCGGGATGCCCTCCTCGGCCATCTCACCGGTCGCCGTGATCCCCGGGCAGGTCAGCGTCACCTTGACCGGGTCCAGCATGCAGTGGCCCTCGGTCAGCCCCGGGAAGCCGTGCCAGGCCGCGCCCGGCTCCAGCAGCCAGCAGGACTGCTCCCGGCCCAGCAGTTCCGGCGGGGCCTCGTCGAAGGCCAGCCGCTCGCCCGTCGCCGGGTCGGTGACCTCCTCCGGCTGCCAGACGCCGAAGAACCACGGCGGCCGGTCCCCGGCGCTCGCCACCCGCCGCCCCAGCCGCACCATCTCCTGCCGGAACCGGATGGCCTCGGTGACCGCCTCGTCCACCAGCCACTCGCCCTGCGGCCCGTCCATCATCGCCGTCGCCACGTCCAGCGAGGCGATCATCGGGTACAGCGGGGAGGTGGTGCCGTGCATCATCAGGGCCTCGTTGAACCGGTCGTGCTCCACCGGGGCCCGGGGTGCCGGCCGTACGTGCACCATCGCCGACTGCGACAGCGCGGCCAGCAGCTTGTGCGTGGACTGGGTGGCGAACACCGTCGGCCGCTCCGGTCCGGGGAGGGCAGCCTCGTCCACGGACATGCCGTACCGGCCCGCGTACAGCGGGTGGAAGCGGGCGTAGGCGAACCACGCCTCGTCGAAGTGCACCCGGGGGGTGCTGGCCGCGAGCGCCCTCGCGGTCGGGACGGCGTCGTAACTCAGGCCGTCGTAGGTGGAGTTGGTGAACACCGCGTACTGCGGGTCGCGGGAGGCGGCGCCCTCGGCGAGCGGGTGCGCGGCGATCCGGGCCGCGATCGACTCCGCCGCCAGCTCGGCCGGGGGCAGCGGGCCGGCCAGGCCGTAGCCGTTGCGGGTCGGGATGAGGTAGACCGGCCGGGCGCCGGAGACCACCAGGCCGTGCAGCACCGACTTGTGGCAGTTGCGGTCCACCAGCGCCAGCTCGTCCCGGGTGACGCTGAAGTGGCCCACCAGGCGGTTGCAGGTGGAGTCGCCGTGCAGCACGAAGTAGGTCAGGTCCGAGCCGAAGACCCGGGCCGCGTTGCGTTCGGCCTCGCCGATGGGCCCGGTGTGCTCGAACAGCGAGCCCAGCTCCTCCACCGAGATCGACAGGTCGGAGCGGAGCAGCCGCTCGCCGAAGTAGTCGTGGAAGGCGCGCCCGGCGGGCGACTTCAGGAAGGCGACGCCGCCGGAGTGGGCCGGGGTGTGCCAGGAGTACTCGTGCGCGTCGTGGAAGTGGCGCAGCGCCCGGAAGAACGGCGGCAGCACGTCCTCCCGGTAGTGGCGGGCGGCGCTGGTGATCCGGCCCGCGATGAACCCGGGGGTGTCCTCCAGCGGCCAGACGTACCCGACGACCGTCTCCGACACCCACAGCGGCAGTTCCCGCACGCCCTCCTCGGCCATGACCAGGAACACCGGCAGATCCCGGTAGCGCCGCCCGATCCGGCGCAGTACGGCGGCCCCGCCCGGGCTCTCCGCCAGGGCGCCGGCCGGCCCGGCGAGCGCCGCCCCGGGGCCGTCGCCGGGCCGCGCGCTCCCGGGCAGGTCCCACGCCACCAGGGCCGCCGCCAGGCCCGCCTCGGTGCGCAGTACCGCGTCGGCGTCCTCGGCGGTGACGGCCCAGCGCACCCCGAAGCCCTCCGCCTCCACGGCCTCCCTGATCTTCCGCAACTGCTCGGCGCCGGCACCCTCCGCACGCGGGTGCTCCGGCACCGCCACCAGGATCCTGCTCTCGCTCATCCGGTGCCCTGCCCTCTCCCGGCGGCCGCCCGGCCGCCGCCGCGGAAAGTGTCCGGCGCGGCGCGCCGGTCGGCCGGGCGGCGGCGACGGAAGAACACCCGGATAGCGCATGATCCGACCACCGTATTGACGCAAGCGGGTGGCTAACCGAGGTACACCGGCGACACCGCGGCCCGGCCGATCTCCCGCGCCCGCCCCGACCCGTCCGCCGGGACCTGGTACAGGTCGGCGCCGTAGTCCCCGGGGAGCGCGTAGACGAGCGTGCGCGCGTCGCGCCACACCGCCTGGTCGTCCACGCTGCGCGGCTCGGCGAGCGCGGTCTCCCGCATCGTCCGCAGATCGAGGACGTACAGCCGCCAGGGCGCGTCCTTCGGCAGCCCCGCGACCCGCTTCTTGTACGCGACCCGGGTACCGTCCGGAGACAGCGACGGGCACTCCACGTCGGCGTGCAGGGTGGTGACCGTACGCGCGCGCAGGTCGCCGCGGACCAGGTACGTCTGGCCCTTCGTGGCCAGCGTGGCGTAGAAGGTGCGGTCGTCGTCCGCGAACGTCACGCCCCAGAAGTTGACGTCCGCGGCCTGGTAGGGGTGCCCGTCCCTGACGATGCGGAACGCCTCCAGCGAGGGGATCAGCGTCCCGCTGCGGGTGTCCACGATCGCCGTCCGGGTGGAGAAGTCCGTCCCCGCGTACGAGTCGCCGCCCACGAACGCCGTCCAGGCGGCGAAGTGCCCGGTGGGGGAGACCCGGGCGCGGGAGGGGATGCCCGGCACGTCGTAGCGGCCCCGGGTGTGCAGGGAGGCGTCCAGGACCAGGGCGCGGTAGGTGTCCGACACGGGCCCGTGCACGGCTTGCAGGCACACCCCGGTGCCCGCGGCGGCGTGGAACCTGAGGCACTTCACCCCGCCGGCGGTGCGCGGCCCGCCCGGGTCGTCGGCCGGGACGCTCGTCAGCTCGTCGCGGTGCGGCCCCCACGCCAGGTTGCGGAACACCAGCCGCCCGGACCCGCGCAGCGACACCGTCCCGGACGTGACGCGCGGCCCGCCCGCCTGCGTGTGGTCACGGCGCTCCGCCCGCGCGGAGGCGTGCAGGACGGCGGCCAGCCCGACCGCCGCGAGCACGGCCAGGGCCGAGACGAGGACCAGCACCCGATTGCGTACGCTCACGCGCTCACCACCCCTTTCGGGCGCAGCGTCAGCGCGACCGCCACGCACCCCGCGAGCGCCACCGCCGCCCCGGCCAGCGCCGCCCGGTCGCCCCACACCGTCCAGGCCGCGCCGAACAGCAGCGAGCAGACGAACCGGGTCAGCGCCTGCCCGGTCTGTACGACGGCCAGCCCCGAGGAGCGCAGCCCCTCCGGCACGCTGTCGCAGGCGGCGGCCATCAGCACCCCGTCGGTGGCCGCATAGAAGCAGCCGTGCAGGGCGAGCACCAGCCACGGCAGCGCCGTGCCGCGCCAGGAGCCGAGCAGCAGCCCGTACCCGGCGAGCAGGGCGCCGT
>NZ_JACBWZ010000615.1 GCF_013870595.1 Streptomyces sp. WELS2
CGCGCCCGCCGAGACCTCCTCCGCGGTGTTCGCCGACTTCGCGCCGGCGCTCGGCGAGGCGTTCGCACGCGCGCGTGCGGGCGGCCGGGAACTGTACGGTTTCGCCAACCACGAGCTGGTGTCGACTTATGTGGGCACGTCCACCGGGCTGCGCCTGCGGCACGACCAGCCCACCGGCACGCTGGAGCTGAACGCCAAGTCCCCGGACCGTGCCCGCTCGGCGTGGACCGGCCGTTCCACCCGGGACTTCAAGGACGTCGACCCCGGCGCGCTCGACGCCGAGCTGGCCGTACGGCTCGGCTGGGCCGAGCGGCGCGTGGAACTGCCCGCGGGCCGGTACGAGACGCTGCTGCCGCCGACCGCGGTCGCGGACCTGCTGATCTACCAGCTGTGGTCGGCCTCCGGCCGGGACGCGGCCGAGGGGCGGACGGTGTTCTCCAAGCCGGGCGGCGGCACCCGGATCGGGGAGCGGCTCGCGGAGCTGCCGCTCACCCTGCGCAGCGACCCGAACGAGCCGGGACTGGAGTGCCCGCCCTTCGTGATCGCGCACTCCTCCGGCGGCGACGAGTCCGTGTTCGACAACGGGCTGCCCGCGCACGCCACGGAGTGGATAAGCCGGGGCGTGCTGAAGCACCTGACGACGACCCGGCACAGCGCGGCCCTGACCGGGCTCCCGGTCGCCCCCGCGCTCGGCAACCTGATCCTGGACGGCGGCGGCGACCGCTCGCTGGAGCAGATGGTCGCGGACACCGAACGCGGACTGCTGCTGACCTGCCTGTGGTACATCCGCGAGGTCGATCCGGCGACCCTGCTGCTGACGGGCCTGACCCGGGACGGCGTCTACCTGGTGGAGAACGGCGAGGTGACCGGGCAGGTGAACAACTTCCGGTTCAACGAGTCGCCGGTGGACCTGCTGGGCCGGGCCACCGAGGCCGGGCGGACGGAGAAGACGCTGCCGCGCGAGTGGAGCGACTGGTTCACCCGGGCCGCGATGCCCGCGCTGCGGATCCCTGATTTCAACATGAGCTCTGTCAGCCCGGGCGTATAACCTCGTAGGCGTTCGTGGTCGGGTGTCACCCGGCTGCCGGAAGATCATCAAGGAGACACGAGAACCGTGACGGACATCGTCGACGAGCTTAAGTGGCGCGGGCTGTTCGCCCTGTCCACCGACGAGGACGCATTGCGCAAGGCGCTCGCGGACGGTCCCGTCACGTTCTATTGCGGTTTCGACCCGACGGCGCCCTCCCTGCACGTGGGGCACCTGGTGCAGGTGCTCACCGTGCGCCGGCTCCAGCAGGCCGGGCACCGTCCGCTGGCGCTCGTCGGCGGTGCCACCGGCCTGATCGGCGACCCGCGCCCGACGGCCGAGCGCACACTGAACGACCCGGAGACGGTGGCCGGCTGGGTGGACCGGCTGCGCGCCCAGATCGAACCGTTCCTGTCCTTCGAGGGCGAGAACGCGGCGATCATGGTCAACAACCTGGACTGGACCGCGGGCCTGTCCGCGATCGAGTTCCTGCGCGACATCGGCAAGCACTTCCGCGTCAACAAGATGCTGACGAAGGACTCCGTGGCCCGCCGTCTGGAGTCCGACCAGGGCATCAGCTACACCGAGTTCAGCTACCAGATCCTGCAGGGCATGGACTTCCTCCAGCTCTACCGGCGCTACGGCTGCACGCTCCAGCAGGGCGGCAGCGACCAGTGGGGCAACCTCACGGCCGGGCTCGACCTGATCCACCGGCTGGAGCCGGAGGCCTCGGTGCACGCCCTGGCCACCCCGCTGATGACCAAGGCGGACGGCACCAAGTTCGGCAAGACCGAGGGCGGCGCCGTCTGGCTCGACCCGGAGCTGACGACGCCGTACGCGTTCTACCAGTTCTGGCTGAACGTGGACGACCGGGACATCTCCCGGTACATGCGCATCCTGTCCTTCAAGTCCCGCGAGGAACTGGAGGAGCTGGAGCGGCAGACCGAGGAGCGTCCGCAGGCCCGGGCGGCGCAGCGGGCGCTCGCCGAGGAGCTGACCACGCTGGTGCACGGCGCCGGCCAGACGGCCGCGGTGATCGCCGCGTCCCGGGCGCTGTTCGGGCAGGGCGAGCTGGCGGAGCTGGACGAGCGGACGCTGGCCGCGGCGCTGTCCGAGGTGCCGCACGCCCGGGTCGCCGAGCTGGCCCCGGTGGTCGACCTGCTCGCCGAGGTCGGCCTGGTGCCCAGCAAGTCCGCGGGCCGGCGGACGGTGAAGGAGGGCGGGGCCTACGTGAACAACGTCAAGGTCACCGCCGAGGACGCGGTGCCCGCCCGGGAGGACCTGATCCACGGGCGGTGGCTGGTGCTGCGGCGCGGGAAGAAGAACCTGGCCGCGGTGGAGGTCGTCTCCGGCTGACGCCGTGAGGCGCGCGTGACGCCGTGAGGTGTGGGGGCGTGGGACGTCCGCGCCCCTACACCCGGGCCCGGTGCTTCCTCTTGCCCAGCGTCGCCATGTAGAGGGCGTCGACGGCCGCGACGATGATGATCGCCGCCACCAGCTGGAAGATGTGCCGGCTCCAGTCGATGCCCTTGGTCTCCGCCACGCCGACCGCGCGGGCGACCGCGTTGCCCACGATGGCACCGAGGATGCCGCAGATGGTCGTCAGCCAGAGGGGGCTGTGCTGCTTGCCCGGGATGACCGCCTTGGCGATGATGCCCAGCACGAATCCCACGATGATCGCCCACAACCAGCCCATGGCTGCCTCCTCGTACGGCTCGACGTGAGCATTACGGCCAGTGTGGGGCGGTGCGCCGTACGGCGCACGTCGGATTGCCCCGTACGCGCCGGGGCCGGGGACGTCGTCGCAGGCAGAGGGCGACCCCGCCTCGATCGTGGCGTGGAGGCGGCGTAACGTGGGGGGTGGCCCGGCCGGGGTTCCCCGCCGGACGCGGACGAGGGTGCGGGCCGGGACGGGTCCGATGCGGGCGGATGGTGAATGGTGATGCGGAAACAGCACGGCGGTGGCGGCCAGGTGTTCCGGATCACCGGCGCGCGGACCGGACTCGCCGAGGACGTCCGGGGCCGGCAGCGGCGGTATGTGATCTCGATGTCGATCCGTACCGTGTCGGTGATCCTCGCGGCCTCGCTGTGGAACGTCGAGCGGTACGTCGCGATCGTCGCGCTCGTGCTCGGCGCGGTGCTGCCCTACATCGCCGTGGTGGTCGCCAACGCGGGCCGCGAGCGGCCGCCGTCGCTTCCGTCGACGTTCGTCACCACGCCGCTGCGCCCGATGATCGCTCCCCCGCCGGCCGAGGACCCACGGGCGGAACAGGTACGCGATTCCGCGCCGCGCGACGTGCCGACCAACCAGGCGGCCGGAGCGGGCGGTGAGCGCCCGGATGCGGTCTGAGCGCGGCGGACGCGGGGACCGCCCGGGCCGCCACCTGGGAGCTCAAGAAAACCTCAGATCAATCTAGCTGTTCCGGTCCCGGGCGATGGGGTAGCCGTGACATACTGCGTAGGCGCTCCGCATCCCCCGTCGGAGCGACGGACCGACGCCGGGCAGCTCCCCCCGTGGCTGCCCGGCGTCGCCTTGTTCTCCGCCCTTTCGTTTTCCGCCCTTCGATCAGACGAACCGAGACGAAACCGTGAGTGACGAAACCCCGATCTGCTCGGCCAAGGGCTGCCGCGCCGCCGCCGTGTGGGTGCTGGCGTGGAACAACCCCAAGGTCCACACGCCGGAGCGGCGCAAGACGTGGCTGGCCTGTGAGGAGCACCGCGAGCATCTGTCGCAGTTCCTCGGGGTGCGGGGGTTCCTGAAGGACGTGGTGCGGTTCGAGGAGTGGCGGGCCGCCGAAGAGACCGGGGCGTAGCGGGCGCCGCCGGGTCCGGTCCCGTGGGGTG
>NZ_JACBWZ010000616.1 GCF_013870595.1 Streptomyces sp. WELS2
GGCGGGCAGGCCCAGGCCGGCCTCCCGGGCCGCCGCGGCGACGAACTCCGCCTGCTCGGTGCTGTCCAGCAGGACGCGCAGGGTGACACCGCGCCGCACCAGGGCGGTCACGCGCGGGAGTTTGCGCGGTTCGATACCGACGGCGTACGTCAGGTCGCGGTACCCCGCGTTGGCGAACGCCTCGGCCTCGGCGAGGGTGGAGACGGTGACCGGGCCGGGCCCGCCGTCGTGCAGGAGGGAGGCGGCGTCCAGGCTCTTGGCCGTCTTCACATGCGGGCGCAGGCCGACCCCGAGGCGGTCCGCCCGGGCCCGCAGACGGGCGATGTTGCGCCGTGCCCGGTGCGCGTCCACCACGGCGAACGGCGTGTCGGGGTCGGCCGGCGTCCGGACGGCGGGGGAGAAAGCGGCGCTCATGGGCGGGTGATCCCTCACTTCGCGTAGTTGTAGACCGTCGCCCGGGACACGCCGAGCAAGTCCGCGATGGTCTGCGCGGCGTCGCGCGAGTCGAAGTAGCCGTCGCGCTGCAACTGCCGTACGAGCGCCTTCTTCTCCTCCCGGCTCAGCGAGCGCGGGGTGGCGGCGCGCTCGGCGGCGCGGGCCTCCACCGCCGCGCGCAGCTCCCGCGCGGTACGGTCCCGCAGGGTCTCCAGGGGCCGCTCGCGGTGCTCGGTGTCCGTCGCCACGAGATTGGACAGGGCGAGGGTGACGGGGGAGAGCACGGACACGTCGAGGTTCAGGCACAGCGCGGCGACGTACTCGCCCGCCGCGTTCTTGATGCCGATGGACGTGCTCTTTGCCGGGCGGCCGTCGGGGAACCGGTTCGGGTAGTTCTGCACGACGCCGGGGTAGTCCGGGTCGGCGATGCGGGCCAGGCCCAACTCGGTGGCGGGATCGCCCACCTGACGGCCCGACAGGTTGTTCTCGATGGCGCGGATCGCGTGCTCCGGGTCGCGCAGGTCGTGCAGCACGACCTCGCACAGACCGGGGAACATCCGGCCCAGCGCGACCGCGATCTTCTCCGCCTCCTTCAGGAGGTGCTCGTCCGCGCCGTCCTCGCCCGTGGCGCCCACCCGGTGGTCCATGGCCTCCCCGTCGGCTTCGACATGAGGTCTACTTCTGGACGGGGAGTCTAAGTTGTGTGGTGTCCGCTGTCCAGGGATTCCGGACGGCACCGCCGCCGGACGTCAACTACCCTCCGTACCGGCAGGTTTCGCACACGGCACGTACCGTCGAGGGGGACGCATGGCAGACCGGTCCAGCGCGGGGCACTCGAAGTGGCTGCGCCGCTTCCACCAGCCGGAGCCGGGCGCGCCACGGCTGCTGTGCCTGCCGCACGCCGGCGGCTCCGCGAGCTTCTACTTCCCCGTCTCCAAGGCGCTGTCGCCCGCGGTGGACGTGCGTGCGGCGCAGTACCCCGGCCGGCAGGACCGCGCCGGGGAACCCCTGGCGCACTCCGTGCAGGAACTCGCCCGAGGCGTCTTCGAGGCGCTGGACGAGCGGGACCCGGCACCGCTGGCGCTGTTCGGGCACAGCATGGGTGCCCTGGTCGCCTTCGAGCTGGCCCGGCTGCTGGAGAACGCGGGCCGGCCTCCCGCGGTGCTCTTCCTCTCCGGCCGCCGGGGCCCGTCCGCCGAGCGGACCGAGACCCTCGGCCTGGACGACGACGCGCGGCTCATCGAGGAGGTCGTCCGGCTCGACGGCACCGACGCGGCCGTCTTCCAGGACGAGGACCTGCTTCAGCTGATCCTGCCCGTGCTGCGGGCCGACTACCGCGCCGTGGACACCTACCGGCCCACCCCCGGACCACGGCTGGGCTGCCCCCTCGTCGTCCTGACGGGCGACGCCGACCCCAGGGTCACCCCCGACGAGGCCCGCACCTGGGCCCGGGAGACCGACGGTCCGTTCGAGTGCCACGTCCACCCCGGGGGCCACTTCTACCTGGTCGCGCGGCAGCAGGCCGTCCTGGCCGGGATCGAGGCCGCGCTACGGCGGTTCGCGCCCGGCGCCGGGGCGGTCCGCTGAGCGCGCCGGGCGCATGCGACGGGCGGCACCGGTCGAGCCGGTGCCGCCCGTCGGAGAGGTGTGTCAGCCCAGGATCCTGGCGGACTCGATGACCACCGGCTCGGTGGGAACGTCCTGGTGGCCCTGGTAGCTGCCCGTCTTCACACCCTTGATGGCGTCGACGACGTCCTGGCCCTCGGTGACCCGGCCGAACACGGCGTAGCCCCAGCCGTTCGGGGACTTCGAGGTGTGGTTCAGGAACGCGTTGTTCTTGACGTTGATGAAGAACTGGGCCGTCGCGGAGTGCGGGTCGCTCGTACGCGCCATCGCCACGGTGTAGTTGTCGTTCTTCAGCCCGTTGTCGGCCTCGTTCTGGATCGGCGCCAGGGTGGACTTCTGCTGCATGTCCGGCGTGAAGCCACCGCCCTGGATCATGAAGTCGCTGATGACCCGGTGGAAAATCGTGCCGTCGTAGTGGCCGCTGCGCACATACGCCAGGAAGTTCTCGACCGTCTTGGGCGCCTCGGCGTCGTTCAGCTCCAGCACGATCCGGCCGGCGCTGGTGTTCAGCTCGACTGTCGACATTGAAAAAATCTCCTCATTCCGGTGGGACTCGCCCACGCTACAGGTACGGCCCGGCCGGCCGTTCTCCGGTGCGACCGGCGGGCTGCCGATCGACGGCCCGGGCGCACCATGGAATATACGACCACAGGGCACGCGTACCTCGCTGCGGCGCCCCGGGCCCCGAACGCCCATCCGGGTCACGGCGAGGCCCCCGGACGGCCCCGCGGACCCTTTCCCACGCAGGTCCCCGTCCGGTCGCGGCACCGCACCTGTGGCGGGCGTCAGGACGGCCGGTGCGCGTCGCCCGGGGCCCGGGGCAGCGCCAGATGGGCGAGATCGCCCGGCGGCGGCGTGGTCACCGGCCACAGCGGGGCGGCCTCCCCGTCGGCGAGCGCGGCCGGCGCGTCGGTGAGGTTCATCCGCTCCCGCAGCCGGCCGTAGAAGTCCATCGGACCGAGCCGGACCGCCTTCAGCCGGCGCGGAGCGGCGTACACCCCGATCCAGTCCCCGGGGCCGAGCACCCCGCGCACCTGGCCGTCGATGCTGACCGCGGCCCGCCCCGACCCCTGGAGCACCCGCAGCGCGATGGGCTCGTCCGGCGCGGCCACCACCGACCGGTTGAACACCATGTGCGGCGCGACCGGCGTGAACACCAGTCCCTCCGCGCGGGGCGAGACCACCGGGCCGCCGGCGGCGAAGCTGTACGCCGTGGACCCCGTGGGCGTGGCCACCAGCAGCGCGTCCGCCGAGTACGAGGCCAGCAGCCGGCCCGCCAGATACACCGCGACCGACACCTGCCGGTCCCGGGAGAACTTCTCCAGGACCACGTCGTTCAGCGCGGTCACGTCCAGGGCGACCCCCCAGTCCCCGCCCGCCTCGCAGTCCGCGCGCACCGGCGGCGGGGGCAGCAGCGGGCCGCGCCCGTAATCCAGCAGCGCCTCCATCTGCGCGGGCACCTCCAGCCGGCAGGACGCGCGCAGGGTGAGCAGCATCCGGTTCTCCACGTGGATCCGGTCCTCCCGCACGGCGTCCAGCGCGGCCCGGACCGCAGGGGCGGGCACCTCCGTCAGGAAGCCGACCCGGCCCAGGTCCACACCGAGCACCAGGGCGTCGCTCTCGGCCGCGAGCCGGGCACCGCGCAGGAACGTGCCGTCGCCGCCCAGCGTGACGATGAGGTCGGGATCGCCCGCGCTGTCCAGCTCCTCGCGGGCACTGTGCCGCGCGCCCGGCCGCCACACGTCGATGTCCGCGCAGCCCATGCCGCGCCCGGAACACCCGG
>NZ_JACBWZ010000617.1 GCF_013870595.1 Streptomyces sp. WELS2
GCCGCCGTCGCCGCGGGCGACGCGCTCCCCGGATCCTCCACGCTGCCCGACTGCTCGTCCACCGCGGTGGAGTTGAGCCTGCGCAGCGTGCGCAACTCCTACTCGCCGGACCAGACGCCGACCTTCGAACTCACCGCGAAGAACGGCTCGTCGGCGGACTGCAAGGTCGATCTCGGCCCGAGCCGCGTGGTGTTGACGATCACCCCGGCGGACGGCGACGACACTTTCTGGTCCTCGGACGACTGCCCCAAGGGCCCGGCCGGCCTGGCCTTCCGGGTGCCGGCCGGCCAGAGCATCACCTACACCGTCAAGTGGGACCGCAAGCCGAGCGCCGCCCACTGCGGCACCCCGTCCGGCGGCCCGGCCAAGCCCGGCACCTACCTGCTGGAGGCCAAGGCCCCGGGCTCCGCCAAGGTACAGGCGTCGTTCGTCCTGTCGGCGGACTGAGAGGGCCCCGAAGGGGCGCGGGGCCGTGGCGATGTGCGGCTCCGCCGGACCTCAGACGTACCGCTCCAGGATCGACGACTCCGCCAGCCGCGACAGCCCCTCCCGTACGCTGCGCGCCCGCGCCTCGCCCACGCCGTCCACGGTCTGCAGGTCGTCCACGCTCGCGGCCAGCAGCTTCTGCAGGCCCCCGAAGTGCTCCACCAGCCGGTCGATGATCGCGCCCGGCAGCCGCGGCACCTTCGCCAGCAGCCGGAAGCCGCGCGGCGAGACCGCCGAGTCCAGCGACTCGGGCGACGCGGTGTAGCCCAGCGCACGCGCCACCGTGCCCAGCTCCAGCAACTCCGCGTGGGTCAGCGCGTCCAGCTCGGCCAGCGCCTCCTCGACCGTGCGGGACCGCTTCGCCGTCGGCTCGGGCACATAGTCCCGGACGACCAGCTCGCGGTCCGGCTCGACCCCCGCGATCAGCTCCTCCAGCTGGAGCGCGAGCAGCCGGCCGTCGGTGCCCAGCTCGACCACGTACTCGGCGATCTCGGTGGCGATCCGGCGGACCATCTCCAGCCGCTGCGCGACCGCCGAGACGTCCCGGACCGTCACCAGGTCCTCGATCTCCAGCGCCGACAGCGTGCCCGCGACCTCGTCCAGCCGCAGCTTGTACCGCTCCAGCGTGGCCAGCGCCTGGTTGGCGCGGGAGAGGATCGCCGCCGAGTCCTCCAGGACGCGCCGCTGACCGTCCACGTACAGGGCGATCAGCCGCATCGACTGGGAGACCGACACCACCGGGAAGCCGACCTGCTTGCTCACCCGGTCCGCCGTGCGGTGCCGCGTGCCCGTCTCCTCCGTGGGGATCGTCGGGTCCGGCACCAGCTGGACGCCCGCGCGCAGGATCTTCGACAGGTCCGACGACAGCACGATGCCGCCGTCCAGCTTGCACAGCTCCCGCAGCCGGGTGGCCGTGAACTCGACGTCCAGCACGAACCCGCCCGTGCACATCGCCTCGACCGTCTTGTCCGAGCCGAGGACGATCAGACCGCCGGTGTTGCCGCGCAGAACCCGCTCCAGGCCGTCCCGCAGGGGTGTGCCCGGCGCCACCGCGCTCAGCGAGGCGCGCATCAGACCATCGGAACCGGCACTCCCACCGGACTTGCCGGGAGCCGCTGCCCGGTCGTTGGCTGCCACTGCACTCCTCCGGTCGCAGGTTCTGACGCGCCCCCGCACCCGCACTCGGTTCGTACGGACGGGCGAGACCAGGGCAAAGTCTACCGGCGCTCCTCCGCCTCCCGTGGGGCCTCTCGGCGACGGGAGCGCGGCAGAACCCGCAGCGCCTCCCCCATGTCGGCGACCTCCAGCACCTTCATGCCGGACGGCACCTTCCCCGGGTCGGACGGCACGAGGGCGTGCGTGAAGCCCAGCCGGTGCGCCTCGGCGAGCCTGCGCTGCACCCCCGTGACCCGTCTGACCTCGCCGGCCAGGCCCACCTCGCCGATCGCCACCAGGTTCTTCGGCAGCGGGGTGTCACTGGCGGCGGAGGCCAGGGCCAGCGCGATGGCGAGGTCCGCGGCGGGCTCCGACAGCTTCACCCCGCCCACCGTCGCGGAGTAGATGTCCCGCTTGCCGAGCGCGCTGATCCGGCCGCGCTGCTCCAGGACCGCGAGCATCATCGACACCCGCGAGGTCTCCAGGCCGGACGTCGTACGCCGGGGGGAGGGGATCTGCGAGTCCACGGTCAGCGCCTGCACCTCGGCCACCAGCGGGCGGCGGCCCTCCAGGGTGACGGTCAGGCAGGTGCCCGGCACCGGCTCGGCGCGGCGGGTCAGGAACAGGCCGCTGGGGTCGGCCAGGCCCGTGATGCCCTCGTCGTGCAGCTCGAAGCAGCCGACCTCGTCCGTCGCGCCGTACCGGTTCTTCACGCCCCGCACCAGGCGCAGGCGCGCGTGCCGGTCGCCCTCGAAGTGCAGGACGACGTCCACCAGGTGTTCCAGCAGGCGCGGGCCGGCGATGGCGCCGTCCTTGGTGACGTGGCCCACCAGCAGCGTGGACATGCCGCGCTCCTTGGAGGCGCGGATCAGGGCGCCGGCCACCTCCCGGACCTGCGCCATGCCGCCGGGCGCGCCGTCGATCTCGGGCGAGGCGACCGTCTGCACCGAGTCGAGGATCAGCAGGGACGGCTTGACCTCGTCCAGGTGGCCGAGGACGGCGGCCAGGTCGGTCTCCGCGGCCAGGTACAGATGGTCGTCCAGGGCGCCGATGCGGTCGGCGCGCAGCCGCACCTGGCTCGCGGACTCCTCGCCGGTGACATAGAGGGTGCGGTGCTCGGCGCTCGCCGACTTGGCGGCCACGTCCAGCAGCAGGGTGGACTTGCCGACGCCCGGCTCGCCCGCGAGCAGGACCACCGCGCCCGGCACGAGACCGCCGCCGAGCACCCGGTCCAGCTCGGGCACGCCGGTGGAGCGGGCGGTGGCCTGCCGGCCGTCGACCTGGCCGATGGGCAGCGCCGAGGTGCTCACCCGGCCCGGCGCCGTCGTGCGGACCGCGGGCGCGCCGTACTCCTCGACCGTGCCCCACGCCTGGCATTCGGGGCAGCGGCCGAGCCACTTGGCCGTCTGCCAGCCGCACTCCGTGCAGCGGTACGACGGGCGGTCCTTGGTGGTCTTGGTACGGGCAGCCATGCGCAAACCGTAGCCCGCGGCACCGACAACGCGGCGGGAGCGATCACTTCCCGGCCGCCGTTTACCGGGTCCGGGCGTGGAACAAAGGCTTCCTGTCCCCTTATGAGGGATCGTTTCACCCGTATGGATTAAAACTGCTCAAGGTTCCGGAACGAGCACTCCACCGACGCCTACGGTCGCACGGGTGATGAGCAGCAGCCCGGAGACCACCGCCCGCACGACGGGGGCGCGCCAGGCGCACAGCGAGGCGTGTGACGCACGACGAGAGGCCCGTGAGGCTGGAACAGCGCGCGAGGCCCATGAGGCCCGCGAAGCACGCGAGGCGCGCGACCGCGCCGCCGCGCGCGCCATCGCCCAGCGCACGCCGGCTCCCTACGAGCCGTATCTGGACGGCCTGTTCACCTACTGCCTGTCGGTGCTGTGCGAGCACGACGCGGCCACCGCCGCCCTCGCCGACGCCCTCGCGGTCGCCGAGCGGCGCGGCCACCGCCTCCCCGAGTCCGCCGACGACCTCAGAGCCTGGCTGTACGCCCTGTCCCGCTGGGCGTGCCTGCGCAGAATGGGCGAGCCGAGGCAGAGACGTCAGGGGGCGCACGCGGCGGCACGGGCCGGAGCGGAGGGGGGCGCGGGGAAACGGGCGGGGACCGGGGGAGGCGGCGGAAGGACGGCCGGGAAAGGAACCGGGAACGGCGTCCCGCAGGCGGCTCCCGCGCCGGAGGCCGAGGA
>NZ_JACBWZ010000618.1 GCF_013870595.1 Streptomyces sp. WELS2
AGCGGCACGTCGTCGGCCACCCGCACCACCTTCGGCGCGACCGCGAGATACGGCCGGGCCTCGGTCAGCCGCTTGCGCTGCGACGGCGTCAGCTTCGCCCCCCGGTCGTCGACCGCGGCCATGATCCCGGCCAGGTCGCCGAACTCGGCGAGCAGCTTGGCGGCCGTCTTCTCGCCGATCCCGGCCACGCCCGGCAGACCGTCGCTGGGGTCGCCGCGCAGCAGCGCCAGATCCGCGTACCCCCGCCCGTCGACGCCATACTTCTCGCGCAGCACCGCCTCGTCGGTCACCTGGAGCGTGCCGACGCCCTTGAGCGGATACAGCACCCGGATCCCGCGCCCGTCGTCCACCAGCTGGTACAGGTCGCGGTCGCCGGTGACGATGTCGACCGGGCCCCGCGCCCGTGCGGTGAACGTGCCGATCACGTCGTCCGCCTCGTACTCCGCGACGCCCACGCGGGCGATGCCGATCGCGTCCAGGACCTCCTCGATCACCGGCACCTGCGGGGCGAGGGTGTCGGGCACCTCCTCCGCGTCCGGCGCGCCGGTGTGCTCCTCGGCGACCCGGTGCGCCTTGTAGGTCGGGATGAGGTCCACCCGCCACCGCGGTCGCCAGTCGGCGTCCATGCAGGCCACCAGGTGGTCCGGCCGGTGGTCCCTGACCAGCCGGTCGATGAAGTCCAGCAGCCCGCGCACCGCGTTGACGGGTGTGCCGTCCGGCGCGCGCACCGAGTCCGGGACGCCGAAGTAGGCACGGAAGTACAGGGAGGCGGTGTCGAGAAGCATGAGTCGTCCGGTCACGCACGCATCATGCCGCACGGCACCGACAGCGCCCCGCGGGCCGGGAACGCGTTGCGTGACGCGCACTGCCGTGAACCCGGCCACTTGTGTGTTTGCCCTCGCTCGACCTGGGGAGGCGCGGCCTCTGTCCTGTCCCCGGAGACGAGAGGTGCGCGTGTCACCCAGGCTTGAGGCAGAGCATCTGTTCAAGGTGTTCGGAAGACGACCCGACGACGCGGTGGAACGGCTGCGGCGCGGCGCCGACCGGGCGGAGCTGCGCGCGCAGGGCGCGACGGCCGCCGTGATCGACGCGTCCTTCCGCGTCGAGGCCGGCGAGATCTTCGTCGTGATGGGGCTGTCGGGCTCCGGCAAGTCCACCCTGCTGCGCATGCTCAACGGGCTGCTGGAGCCGACCGCGGGCAGCGTGCGCTTCGACGGGCAGGACCTGACCGCGCTCGGCGACCGGGCGCTGCGCGAGCTGCGCTCCAGGAAGATCAGCATGGTCTTCCAGCACTTCGCGCTGTTCCCGCACCGCAGTGTCCGCGACAACGCCGCCTACGGCCTGGAAGTGCAGGGCGTGCCCCGCGCCGAGCGCGAGCGCCGCGCCGACGAGGCGCTCGCCCTGTGCGGCCTGGCCGGCTGGGAGACCTCATGGCCCGACGAGCTGTCCGGCGGCATGCAGCAGCGCGTCGGCCTGGCCCGCGCCCTCGCCTCCGACGCGGACCTGCTGCTGATGGACGAGTCCTTCAGCGCCCTCGACCCGCTGATCCGCCGCGACATGCAGGACCAGCTGCTGGAGCTGCAGAAGACCCTGAAGAAGACGATCGTCTTCATCACCCACGACCTCAACGAGGCCATGCGGCTCGGTGACCGGGTCGCCGTCATGCGGGACGGCCGCATCGTGCAGACCGGCACCGCCGAGGACATCCTGCTGCGCCCGGCGAACGACTACGTGGCCTCCTTCATCCAGGACGTGGACCGCTCCCGGGTGCTGACGGCGGGCGCGCTCATGGACACCTCGGTGACCGCCGACGCGCCGCTGTGCGGCTGCGAGACGGCGACCCCCGAGATGCCGTTCGCGCGGCTGTGCGCGATCGGCGCCCGGCTGTCCCACCGGGTCTCGGTGGTGGACGGGGCGGGCCGGGTCGTCGGGGTGGTGCCGCGCAGGCGTCTGCTCGGCTTCCTCGGCGAGGAGACGGCCGCCCCCGTGACCTGCGACAACCCCGAGGGGAAGGTGATCAGCCATGCCTAGGATCCCCCTCGGCGACTGGGTCGACTCCGGCGTGGACTGGCTGGTCGGCCACCTCTCCTGGCTGTTCGACGCCGTCAAGGCGGTCTTGGAGGGCATGTACGACGGCATCGACACCGTGCTCGCCGCCCCCCAGCCGCTGCTGATGGCGGGCATCCTCGCCGTCGTCGCCTGGTGGCTGCGCGGACTGCTCGCCGGTGTCCTCGCCTTCGCCGGCTTCGCGCTGGTCGATTCGCTGGACCTGTGGGACCGGGCCATGTCCACCCTCGCCCTGGTCCTGGTGGCGACCGTGATCGCCCTGGTGATCTCCCTCCCGCTGGGCATCTGGGCCGCCCGTTCCAGGGCGGTCGGCGCCGCCGTGCGGCCGGTCCTCGACCTGCTCCAGACGATGCCCTCGATGGTGCTGCTGATCCCGGCCATGCTCTTCTTCGGGCTGGGCACCGCCGCGGGCGTCGTCGCCACCCTGGTCTTCGCGCTCGCCCCCGGCGTCCGCATGACCGAGCTGGGCATCCGCCAGGTCGACGCCGAACTGGTCGAGGCCGCCGAGGCGTTCGGCACCGCCCCGCGCGACATCCTGTGGCGGGTGCAGCTGCCGCTCGCGCTGCCGACCATCATGGCCGGCGTCAACCAGGTGATCATGCTGGGGCTTTCCATGGTCGTCATCGCCGGCATGGTCGGCACCGGCGGCCTCGGCGGCGCCGTCAACGAGGCCATCGGCCGGCTGGACATCGGCTACGGCTTCGAGGCGGGCGTCGGCATCGTCGTCCTCGCCATCTACCTGGACCGGGTCACCGGCGCGCTCGGCACCCAGCTGTCCCCGCTGGGCCGCAGGGCCGCCGCGAAGGCACGCACGCGCGCGTGGTCGTACCGTCCGCGCCCGGCCGTCGCCCTGGCCGGCGTCGTCGTCCTCGCCCTCGTCGCGGGCGGACTCGGCGTCTTCGGCCCGTCCGCGGGCACCTCCGAGGCCTCCGGCACGGACGTCGGCAAGGGCAAGGAGGTCCGGATCGGCTACATCCCCTGGGACGAGGGCATCGCCTCCACGTTCCTGTGGAAGGAGATCCTCGAGGAGCGCGGCTTCAGGGTGAGCACGGCCCAGTACGCGGCCGGCCCGCTCTACACCGGTCTCGCCACCGGCCAGCTCGACTTCCAGACCGACTCCTGGCTGCCCACCACGCACGCCGAGTACTGGACGAAGTACGGCACGCGGCTGGACGATCTGGGCAAGTGGTACGGGCCCACGTCCCTGGAGCTGTCCGTGCCCTCCTATGTCGAGGACGTGAACTCCCTGGCGGACCTGAAGGAGCACGCCTCCGAGTTCGACGGGAAGATCATCGGCATCGAGCCCAGCGCGGGCATGATGAGCCTGCTGAAGGGCACGGTGCTGAAGGAGTACGGCCTGGAGGGCACCTACGACGTGGTCGACGGCTCCACCCCGGCCATGCTCGCCGAGCTGAAGCGCGCCTACGCCCGGCACCAGCCGGTCCTCGTCACCCTCTGGTCGCCGCACTGGGCGTACAGCGACTACGACCTGAAGAAGCTCGAGGATCCCAAGGGCGCCTGGGGCAAGGGCGACGGCGTGCACACCCTGGCCCGCAAGGGCTTCACCGCCGACAACCCGCTGGTCGGCCGGTGGCTGAAGGACTTCTCGATGACCGAGGAGCAGCTGACCGGCCTGGAGGCACGGATCCAGAAGGCGGGCAAGGGCAGGGAACAGGACGCCGTCCGCGACTGGCTGCGCGACCACCCCGGCCTGGTCGACAAGTGGGCCCCCGTCGCCAAGGACGGCACCCACAGCGAGGC
>NZ_JACBWZ010000619.1 GCF_013870595.1 Streptomyces sp. WELS2
GCGCCTTCGAAAGGAGTGGACGACACGGCCGGCCGCTGTGGGTGGGGTGGCCCTCATTCACCGGTCAGGCCGTACCGCAGCGCCAGCCGGGTCAGATCAGCCCTGCGGTGAAATCCGCTCTTGCTGCGCAGCCGGTCCAGATGCGAGTGCACCGTGTTCTCGGTGATGTGCAGCGTGACGGCGATTTCCCGGTCCGTGGCTCCGTCGGCGAGAAGCCGCAGGATCTGCCGTTCCCGGTCGGTGAGACGCGGCGGCGGCGCGGGCAGGACCCGGCCGTCGAGGTCCGCGGAGAAATAACGGCTACCGGAGGCCACGGCACGGATGGCCGTCAGCAATTCCGTCTCACCGATCCTGTGGCCCAGATAACCGCGGGCGCCGGCCTCGATGCACAGCACGGCGTCCGCCTGTTTCCCGGAGGACGCCAGCACGACGACCGCGTGCCCCCTGCGGTGCAGCCGGGAGACCACGCTGGAGGTCTCCCAGGCGGACAGCTGGACGTTCAGCAGGACGACCTCGCCGTGGTTCCCCCGATCGCGGTAGTCGCCCACCTCCCTGACCGAGGTCACGATCCGCAGATCCGGTTCGGGGTCGATCACATGCGTGAGGCCGTGGGCGATCAGCGGGCAGTCGCAGATGACGCCGACAGGGGTCAGGGGTGCGTCCATACGGGCTCCAGGGCGTAGCGGACCGCCACGCGGCGGGCGCCGGGGTCAACGGCCGGCCGTCGTGCCGTCGGAACCCAGAGTGGACACAGTCCCGTCCCGCGGCACGCCCAGTGGGCCAGGCGGGCGCACGGGAGCCGGTCTCCGCCCGGGCAGACGACGGCCCCGGCGTCTCCGTGCGGAGTCCGGGGCCGGTGGCCGGGAAGGCGGACGCGTGGACCGTCAGTCCTGCTGTTGCTGCTGGCCGTCATCGCCTCCCTGCTGTTGCTGCTGGCCGTCATCGCCACCTTGCTGTTGCTGCTGGCCGCCCCCGCCACCCTGCTGTTGCTGCTGGCCGCCGCCCCCACCCTGTTGCTGCTGCTGACCGCCCCCGCCACCCTGCTGCTGCTGACCGCCGCCCCCACCCTGTTGCTGCTGCTGACCGCCCCCGCCACCCTGCTGCTGCTGACCGCCGCCCCCACCCTGCTGTTGCTGCTGACCACCCCCGCCACCCTGCTGTTGCTGCTGACCGCCCCCGCCACCCTGCTGTTGCTGCTGACCACCCCCGCCACCCTGCTGTTGCTGCTGACCACCGCCCCCACCCTGCTGTTGCTGCTGACCACCCCGGCCGCCGTGGTGTTGGTGGCCACCGCGGCCGCCCTGCTGTTGCTGGCCACCCCGGTGCTCCGGCTCGGCGAGCTTCGCGCAGGTCACCCTGGCGAACCTGGACGTCACCGTGTAGGTGTCGTTCGCAAGCCCGGTGAATTCGAAGAAGCCGCCGGGTGTCGTGGTGAACGTGCCCACCGAGACTCCTGCGGAATTTCTCGCGGTCACCGTCTCACCGTCCGGGAATCCCTTCCCCGATATCGCTATCCGGCCGCCGGCGAACTGCGACGCGGTGCACGTTATGTCGTCCCGCGCGAAAGCCGTATCGGTCGACGAGGCGGCAACGGAGATCCCTCCGGCGAGCACCATGCCCACTACGGCGGTCGCCGCGATCTGCTTCTTCATCAGTGGTTCCCATCCTTGAGCGAAAAGACTGCTCACCCACAGCAGCGTCACCCGGCGTGGGCGGAGTCTTCAAGGGGTAGAAATACCGGCTCGCACACGGGGCGGAATCGCCGACGAAACGCAGCGCACCCGGGAAGACACCCGCCGGCTCCGGCTACTTGAGGTACCCCAGCCCGGGGTGCGCGGCGGCGTACTCGTCCACCAGCCGGCGGGCGAGGTTCACGGAGTCCACCAGCGGGTGCAGGGCGAACGCCTTCACCGCGGTGGCACGGGAGCCCGACTCCGCCGCGGACAGCACCTGCCGCTCGACGTCCTTGACCGCGCACACCAGACCGGTGGCGTGGCCGGGCAGCGGATCGGCGGCCAGGGGGTGCGCGCCGCCCGCGTCCACCAGGCAGGGGACCTCCACGACGGCGTCCGCGTCGAGGACGTGGAGGGTCGAGCGGTTGCGGACGTTGAGGATCAGGGTGGCCCGTTCGTCCCGGGCGATGGCCCGCATCAGGGCGAGGGCGACCTTCTCGTAGCCGCCGGACAGGTCGTCCTCCTCGCGTTCGCCGGCGCCGGCGCTCTCCCGGTTCTCCGCCATGTACGTCGCCTCCCGCTCGGCGCGGGTGCGCTCCCAGGCGCGCAGGGCGGAGACGCCCGGGTCGGCCGCCTCGGCGTAGAACCGGGCCTGCTGGTCGCGCAGGAAGGCGCCGCGGGTCCGCTCGGCCCGCTGGTAGGCGCGGACGGTCTCCCGGTTGAAGTAGTAGTAGTGCAGGTACTCGTTGGGGATCGCGCCGAGCGACCGCAGCCAGTCGGCGCCGAACAGCCGGCCTTCCTCGAAGGAGCCGAGCAGTGCGGGATCGCCCAGCAGCCGGGGCAGTTCGTCGCGTCCGGCGACGCGCAGCGCGCGCACCCAGCCGAGGTGGTTGAGGCCGACGTAGTCGACGAAGGCGCGCTTCGGGTCGGCGCCGAGGACCCGCGCGATGCGGCGGCCGAGGCCCACGGGCGAGTCGCAGATGCCGATGACCCGGTCACCGAGGTGGCGGGCCATGGCCTCGGTGACCAGGCCGGCCGGGTTGGTGAAGTTGATGACCCAGGCGTCCGGGGCGAGCCGGGCCACCCGCCGGGCGATGTCCACGGCGACGGGGACCGTGCGCAGGCCGTAGGCGATGCCGCCCGCACCGACGGTCTCCTGGCCCGGCACTCCCGCCGCCAGCGCGATCCGCTCGTCCTCCGCCCGGCCCTGAAGACCGCCCACGCGGATCGCGGAGAAGACGAAGCGGGCGCCGCGCAGGGCCTCGTCGAGGTCGGTGGTGGCGGACACGGCGGGTGCGTCGGCAACCCCCTCGGCCTGCTCGGCCAGCACCCGGGACACCGCCCGCAGCCGGCGGTCGTCCGGATCGTGCAGCACCACCTCGGTGACCCGCCCCTCGGCGTGGTCGCCCAGCAGCGCACCGTAGACCAGCGGCACCCGGAACCCGCCACCGCCCAGAATCGTCAGCCTCACGCCCGCACCCTTCCTCGCTCCGGACCCTGCTTCCCTGCCGCACCCTTGTAGCAGACCGGCGGCCGCGCGGGCGGAGCACCGGCCGGCGGGTGCCGGGAGGACAGCCGCCGCCGCGTCCCGCGGACTCGGACGGGACGACCGGTCCGTCCTGCCGGCACGCGCTTCTTCGTCCGGGAGGCCGGCAAGCGCGTCGCCACCCCGCTGCTGGCCGTCGTCGCCGCGATCGAGGCCGCCGAGGCCGTCTTCGCCGTCGACAGCGTGCCCGCCGTACCGGCCGTCAGCAACGACGCGTTCATCGTCTACACCAGCAACGCCTTCGCCATCCTCGGCCTGCGCGCGCTGTACTTCATGCTCGCCGGCCTGCTCGACCGCTTCCACTACCTGGGCGAGGGCCTGGCCCACGTCCTGGCGTTCATCGGCGTCACGCTCGTCCTGCATGCCTCGCACAAGACGATCAGCGGCGCCGTGCCCGAGATCCCCCGGCTGCTCGGCCTCGCCGTCAGCGCCGCCGTGCTGGCCGTGTCCGCCGGCCTCAGCCGGACGCCCCTGGGGAGCCGGCGACGGCGGTGCCCACACCCCTGGCCCCGAGCCTTCCCGGAGGCCCGGGGCGCCCCCCGACCCCTGACACGCGGCTGCGGGAAACGCCGTCACCGCGGCGAGCCGCGCAGCGCCACCGCCGGGA
>NZ_JACBWZ010000062.1 GCF_013870595.1 Streptomyces sp. WELS2
TACGTTGTACCCGTCCGCGGCGGAGGCGGTGCACGCCGCGCCGGTGTTGAGGGCGGGCGCGGTGCCGAGGTCGAGTCCGTTGCGGTAGCGGGTGGCGCCGTAACCGGCGGTGCAGGGCAGGGGCTTGAAGAAGGTGACGGCCATGCCGAGGTTCAGCTTCCCTCCGTCGACGGCGGTGGCCCCGGCGGACACGGCCGCCGGGTACTTGACGAGCAGTTCCTCCAGGCCGTGCTGCCGGGTGACGGCGATCTCGGAGGTGGTGAGCAGGTTGGCGAGGACGACGCCGAGGCTCGGGTCGAGATCCCGCAGGACCGCGCTGACCTGGGTGGCGGCCTGGGGCGCGGCGGCGAGGAGGCGGCGCAGGTCCGCGTCGGAGCCCTTGAGGGTGCGGGCCAGTTGCCTGGCTCCGACGGCGAAGTCCCGGATGGCCCGGGCCTCTTCGGCCTGTGTGCGCAGCACGGTCTCGCCGTCGGTGAGGAGCCGGGTGGTGGACGGCAGGTTGCGGTCGGCGGCCCGCAGGAAGGAGTCACCGCTGTCGAGCAGCGCCCGCAGATCGTCGCCGTGCCCTTCGAAGGTCTTGCCGAACTCGTCCACGACCGTGCGCAGGTCCTCCAGCGGTACGGACCGGGTCAGGTCGTCGACGCTGGCGAGTACGTCCGTGACGGGTGCGGGCACCTGGGTGTCGGACTGCTCGATCCGGGCGCCGTCGGCGAGGTAGGGGCCGGCGTCGCTGCGGGGGCGCAGGTCGATGTACTGCTCGCCGACGGCGGAGAGTCCGGCGACCACGGCGCGGGCGTCGGCGGGTATGCGCGGGGCGGACTTCTTGATGCGCAGTTCGGCCACGACACCGTCCGCGGTGAGGCCGATCGGGCCGACGCGGCCCACGGAGACGCCCCGGTAGGTGACGTCGGAGTGGGTGAACAGTCCGCCGGTCCGCGGGAGTTGCACGTCGACCGTGTAGTAGTCGGCGACGCCGGCGTACCGGCCGAGGTCGGCGTACCGGATGCCGAGGTAGGAGCAGGCGAGCACGGCGACGAGGAGGAAGGCGAGGTTCTTCAGCCGAACGGCGCGGGTGATCAACCGAGTTCACCTCCCGGTGCGGGTGTCCCGGAGCCGGTACCGGTGGCGGCGGGGGTGGAGACGGCGGGCAGGGGCAGCGGCGAGGAGGGGGCGGGGGTGGACCGGCGTTCCTTGCCGGTGCCTTCGCGGGCCGTCGTGCCGGGCTGCGCGCTCGCCGTCGGGGAGGGCGTGCTCCGCGGCACCAGCGGCGGGATGATCCGGGTTCCGGGTGCGGCCGTCATCTCCAGGTACACGTTGAGGTAGTCGCCCTTCACCCCGCGCAGCACCTCGTCCGTGAACGGGTAGGTGAGCAGGACCTGGAGCGAGTCGGGCAGGTCCGTGCCGGCGTCCGCGAGTGCCTTCAGGGTGGGTGCCATGGCCTTGAGGTCGGCGATCATGTCGTCCTTGCTCGCGTCGACGGTGGCGACGGCGACCCCGGAGAGGGTGTCGAGGGAGCGCAGCATGGTCAGCAGCGAGCCGCGTTGCCGGTCGAGGGTCTTCAGTCCGGGTGAGAGGCCGGTGAGGACGGTGGCGACGTCGTCCTCGCGGGTGGCGAGGGTCGCGGAGAGCCGGTTGACCGCGTCGAGCGCGTCGGTGATGTCGCCCCGGTGGCCGTCGAGGTCGGTCACCAGGGTGTCGACCCGGTGCAGTACGGAGCGGACGTCGCCCTCGCGGCCGCCGAGCGCCGCGTTCAGTTCCCGGGTGATGGTCTTGAGCTGGTTGACGCCGCCGCCGTTGAGCAGCAGGGAGAGCGCGCCGAGCACCTCCTCGACCTCGGTGTTGCGGCTGGTGCGGGAGACCGGGATGACGTCGCCGTCCGCCAGCCGCCCGGTGCCGGTCTCCCGGGCGGGTGCCGCGAGCTGGATGTACTTCTCGCCGAGGAGACCGGACTGTTCGACCCGGGCGGTGGCGTCGGCGGGCAGCCGTACCGCGCCGTTGATCCTCATGGTGACGCGGGCCGACCAGCCGTCGAGTTCGATGCCGGTGACCCGGCCGACGGCCACGTCGTCGACCTTCACCGCCGCCTGCGGCACCAGGCTGAGCACGTCGCGCAGTTCCGCCGTGACGGTGTACGGGTGGTCGCCGAGGTCGGCGCCGCCGGGCAGCGGCAGTTCCTGGATGCCGTCGAAGCGCGCCACCCCGAGGGTCGCCGCGCCGAGGGCCAGGACCAGGCCGAGGGCGAGCAGTGCGCCGGCGGTGAGGCGGGCGGCGTCCTTTCCGGTGGGCGCCCGTCCACGGAGCGCGGCGGCCGCCCGGCCGGGGGGCCGGGTGAGGAGCTTCATCGCCGCCCCTTCCCGGAGGCGGTGAAGCCGTCCGTCGGGTACAGCGGCAGCAGCGGGCCGCCCAGGCTGATCTCGTTGAGGTTGGCGCGGCCGTCGAGGGTGCGGGTGTCGGGGTCGTAGGCGTTCACGACGTTGCCGGCGGCCAGTGGTGCCACGTCCAGGGCCTCGGCGAGGGAGGCCCGCTGCTCGACGAGGGTGCGGGTGAGGGGGACGAGCCGGTCCACGTTCTCCTTCAGCGCGCCCCGGTTGTCCTCGATGAAGGTCTTGACCCGGCCCAGGGCGGTGCCGAGTTCCTTCAGGGCGCCGGCGAGGCCGTCCTTGTCGTCGGCGAAGAAGCCGACGACGTCGGCCAGGCGTTCCTGGGCGGTGCGCACGTCGTCGTCCTTGTCCTTGAGCATGGTGGTGAAGGCCTGGAGCCGGCTCAGCGTGCCGAACAGGTCGTCGCTGCTGCCGTCGAGGGTCTTGGCCGCCTTGCCGAACTGCTCGATGCTGTCGCCGATGGCCGCGCCGTTGCCGTGGAGGTTGGCCGCCCCGGTGCGCAGCAGGTCGGAGAGCGCGCCGGCGGAGTTGGCGCCGTCCGGGCCGAGCGCCCGGCCGAGTTCGGTGACCGAGTCGTACAGCTGGTCTATCTCGACGGGTGTGCGGTTGCGCGCGGCGGGCAGAACGGCGCCGTCGGCGAGGGCCGGGCCGTCCCGGTAGGCGGGGGTGAGCTGCACATACCGGTCGGAGACGACGCTCGGTGCGACGACGACGGCACGGGCGCCGTCGGGCACCTTGACGCCCTCGTCGAGCCGGAGGCCGACCCGTACCGTGGTGCCCTGCGGCCGCACCGACTCCACCTCGCCGACGCGTACGCCGAGGATCCGCAGGTCGGACCCGGCGTAGATGCCGACGGCACGGTCGAAGTAGGCGGTCAGGCGGGTGCCGTCGGAGCCGAGGACCCGTACGGCGGCGAGCCCGGCGGCGATCAGCACCGTCAGGGCGAGCGCGCAGACGAGGAGTTTCCGGCGTGTGCTCATCGCTCACCTTTCCGCTCGGCCGCGGCCGGCTGTCTCGGCGGCATGCAGCCGGTCGCGGGGCCGGACCCCGCGGGCAGGTAGGTGCGGGGGACGACGCCGCACAGGTAGCTGTCGAACCAGCGGCCGTTGCCCAGGGTGTTGCCGACGAGGCGGTAGTAGGGGCCGGCCAGTGCGAGGGTCTTGCCGAGCTGCGCGCTGTTCTTCTCCAGGACGGTGGTGACCCGGCCGAGCGCCTCGAGGGTGGGGCGCAGCTGCCGGTCGTTGTCGGTGACGAGGCCACTGAGCTGGGTGCCGAGGTCCCGGCTGCCCTTGAGCAGGGCCTGGATGGCGTCGCGGCGGTCGCGCAGTTCGCCGAGCAGGGAGCCGCCGTCCCGCAGGAGGATCTCGAAACTGGACCTCTTGTCCTTCAGTGTCTGGGTGAAGCGGGCGCTGCCGCGCAGGAGTTCGGCGAGTTCGGTGTCGCGCCGGGAGACGGACTTCGACAGCGCGGACAGGCCGTCGGCGGCTTCGCGCACGTGGGGCGGGGAGTTCGCGAAGGTCTTGGAGATGGCCTCGAAGCTGTCCGCGAGCTGCCGGGTGTCGATGGCGTCGATGGTGCCGCCGAGGTCCTGGAAGGCCTGGGTGACGTCGTACGGGGAGGTGGTGCGGGACAGCGGGATGCGGCTGCCGGGGTCCTGGCGGGCGGTGCCGAGCGGGTCGAGCGCCAGGTACTTGTCGCCGAGGACGGTCTTGATGGCGATGGCCGCGGTGGTCCGGTCGCCGATCCAGGCGTCCCCGACCTCGAAGCCGACCCGCACCTTGGGGCCGTCGAGGGCGACGCCGGTGACCTCGCCGACCTTCACGCCGGCGATGCGCACCTCGTCGCCCTCGTCGAGCCCGGCCGCCTCCGAGAAGTCGGCGCTGTAGGTGGTGCCGCCGCCGAACGGCAGCCGGTCCACCCGCAGGGCGAGGACGGCGAGCAGGGCGAGGGCGAGCAGTCCGACGACGGCCACGGCACGGGGGTCCCGCTCCCTGACCGGCTTGAAGCGCGGGCGCCGGGCGGTATCCGGCCGGCCGGTGCCACCGCGCCGTGCGAAGGGTCTCATCCGCGGCACCTCGATTCGGTGAGCGCGATTCCGGTCGGCGGTTTGGAGCCGTCGGAGGTGGTCACGTCGCTCACCCGTGCCTCGCACAGGTAGAGGTTGAACCACGATCCGTAGGAGGAGAGCCGGGCCAGGGCGGTCATCTTGGCGGGGCTGCGGTCGAGGAAGTCCTGGATCTGCGGGGTGTGTTCGGCCAGGCCGGTCGAGAGCCGGCCCAGTTCGCGGATGTCCTTCTTCAGGGGCGCGCGGCCGTCCTCGAGGAGCCCGGCGGTGACGGTGGTCAGCTCGCCCATGGCCTGGACGGCGTCGCCGAGGGGTTTGCGGTCGTCGTTGAAGCCGGTGACGAGGGACCGCAGGGTGGCGACCAGGTCGTCGAAGCCGGCCTCGCGTTGGTTGAGGGTCTTCAGGACGGTGGTGAGGTTCGCGACGACCTCGCCGATGACCTTGTCCTTGGCGGCGACGGTGGTGCTGAGCGAGCCGACGTGGCGGATCAGGCTGTCGACGGTGGCGCCCTCGCCCTGGAGCACCTGGACGATGGAACCGGCGAGTTCGTTGACGTCCTTCGGGGAGAGTCCTTCGAACAGCGGCTTGAACCCGTTGAAGAGCAGGGTGAGGTCCAGGGCGGGAGTGGTGTGTTCCAGCGGGATGGTGTCGCCCGGCCGGAGGGTGCCGGTCAGGTCGCCGCTGCCGCGGTCGAGGGCCAGGTAGCGCTGGCCGACCATGTTGAGGTACTTCACTGCGGCGGTGGCCGACCGCGGCAGCCGGCGGTCCTCGCGGACGGTGAAGGTGACCTGTGCGGTGCGGTGGCGGACGACCCGGATGTCGGTCACCTCGCCGACCTTCACACCGGAGATCCGCACGCCGGCGCCCTCGTCGAGGCCGGTGACGTCGGTGAACAGCGCCCGGTAGGTGGAGGTGCGGCCGCCGATGCCGGTGTCGGCGACGCTGAGGCCGAGCACGGCGGTGGCGAGGCCGGTCACCACCACGAAGGCGAGCGACTTCAGCAGCGGCCCGGCCAGGGAGCGCCGCCGGGTGTGCGCGTCCGGGGCGGTCATCCGAGGGTCACCTCCGTGCCTCGGTAGGCCGGGCCGGCCAGCAGGCTGCTCCAGTCGGGCAGTTCGCCGGGGGAGCGGCCGGCGGCGGGGGCCAGCAGTTCGTTGAGGAGGTCGTTCTCCTGCGGGGTGTTGGCCGGGCCGAGTTCGGCGCCGGTGTCCTTGTACGCCGTCACGGCCGGTTCCCCGCCGGTGCCCAGGTAGGGCACGGGGTAGCAGCGGGGGCCGCCTCGGGAGCCGTAGACCGGGGTGTCGCGGCCGGGGCGGTAGGCGCCGCGCGAGGGTACGGCGGTGACGTCGACGTGGATGCCGGGCCGGTCGGTGCCCTTGCCGAGCGCCTTGTCCATGGCGGGCACGAACTCGGCGAGGGTGCGCAGGGTGCAGGGGAAGGACGGGGAGTACTCGGCGAGCAGCGCGAGGGTGGGCCGGCTCGCGGCGCTGAGCCGGATCACGTTCTGCGCGTTCTGCTGGAGGAAGGCGGTCATGTCCTCGGCCGTCCGGGTGGTGGCGCCGAAGGTGTCGGCGAGACGGGCCTCCTGCTCGGCGAGGGTGCCGCTGGTGGTGGTGAAGTCGGTGAGCGCGGTGAGGATGTCGGGGGCGGCGTCCGCGTAGACATGGCTGACCTTCACGAGTTCCTTGAGGTCGCGGTTGAGCGTGGGCAGCTGGGGGTTGAACCGGCGCAGGTGCGCGTCGAGCCGGGTGAGGGTGGAGCCGAGCCGGTCGCCGCGGCCCTCCAGGGCCTGGGCGACGGCGGAGAGGGTGGCGGAGAGCTTGTGCGGCTGGACCGCGGTGAGCATCGGCAGCACGTTGTCGAGGACCTGCTGGAGTTCCACGGCGTTCGCGGAGCGGTCCTGCGGGATGACGGCCCCGGCAGCCAGCGGCCGGGGCGAGGGGCGCGCGGACGGCACGAGCGCGACGTACCGTTCGCCGAACAGCGTGGTCGGCAGCATCTGCGCGCGCACGTCGGACGGCACCCGGTCCAGGGCGCCGGGTTTCATGGCGAGGGTGAGCCGGGCGCCGTCGCCGGTGGCGTGGATGGCGCGGACCTCGCCGACGACGACGCCGCGCAGTTTGACCTCGGCGCCCGGGTGCATCTCGTTGCCGACGCTGCCGGTCTCGACGACCACCGGGGCAAAGGAGGTGAACTTCTTGTCGTAGACGGCGACGGCGAGCCAGATCAGCAGGGCGGGCACCAGCAGGAACACCACCCCGGCCGTGCGGCGGCGCAGCGTCTCGCCTCGTGGTCGGCTCATCTCACCCCGCCACCTTCACGGTCGTGGTCGCGCCCCACAGGGCGAGCGACAGGAAGAAGTCGGTGACGCTGATCAGCACGATGGCGTTGCGTACGGAGCGGCCCACGGCGATGCCGACGCCGGCCGGGCCGCCGGCGGCGCGGTAGCCGTAGTAGCAGTGGGCGAGGATCACCATCACGCTGAAGATCAGCACCTTCAGGACGGACAGGAGCACGTCCGTCGGGGAGAGGAACAGGTTGAAGTAGTGGTCGTACGTGCCCCGGGACTGGCCGTTGAACAGGACGGTCACCAAGCGGGAGGACACGTAGGAGGAGAGCAGGCCGATCGCGTAGAGCGGGATGATGGCGACGACCCCGGCGATGACGCGGGTGGTGACGAGGTAGGGCATGGAGCGGATGCCCATGCCTTCGAGGGCGTCGACCTCCTCGTTGATGCGCATGGCGCCGAGCTGCGCGGTGAAGCCCGCGCCCACGGTCGCGGAGAGGGCGAGTCCGGCGACGAGGGGGGCGATCTCGCGGGTGTTGAAGTAGGCGGAGACGAATCCGGTGAACGCGGCGGTGCCGATCTGGTCGAGGGCCGCGTACCCCTGGAGTCCGACGACGGTCCCGGTGAACAGGGTCATCGCGATCATCACGCCGATGGTGCCGCCGATGACGCCGAGTCCTCCGGTGCCGAAGGCGACCTCGGCGAGGAGCCGCTGGACCTCTTTGAGGTAGCGGCGCAGGGCGCGCGGGATCCACAGCAGGGCCCGGGTGTAGAAGAGCAGGTGGTCGCCGGAGCGGTCGAGCCAGGCGAGCGGGGAGGCCATCGCGGGTCAGCCCCCCTTCGGCGGGACGATCCGCAGGTACAGGACCGTCATCACCATGTTGACGAAGAAGAGCAGGAGGAAGGTGATGACGACGGACTGGTTGACGGCGTCGCCGACCCCCTTGGGACCGCCGCGCGGGTTGAGCCCCCGGTAGGCGGCGACGATGCCCGCGATGAACCCGAAGACCAGGGCCTTGAGTTCGCTGATGTACAGGTCGGCCGGCTGGGCGAGGGAGGAGAAGCTGGACAGGTAGGCGGCGGGGGTGCCGTCCTGCAGGATGACGTTGAAGAAGTAGCCGCCGAGGGTGCCGACGACGGAGACCAGGCCGTTGAGCAGGACCGCCACGCCCATGGTGGCCAGCACCCGGGGCACGACCAGGCGCTGCACGGGCGAGACGCCCATGACCTCCATGGCGTCCAGTTCCTCGCGGATCTTGCGGGAGCCCAGGTCGGCGCAGATGGCGGAGCCACCGGCGCCGGCGATCAGCAGGGCGACGATGAGCGGGCCGGCCTGCTGCACGACGGCGAGCACGCTGGCGCCCCCGGTGAAGGACTGGGCGCCCAGTTGCCGCGTGAGCGAGCCGACCTGGAGCGCGATGACCGCGCCGAAGGGGATGGAGACGAGGGCGGCGGGCAGGATGGTGACTCCGGCGACGAACCAGAACTGCTCGACGAACTCGCGGAACTGGAAGGGCCGCCGGAACATGGCGCGGGCGACCTCGACGGCGAGCGCGAAGAGCCGCCCGGACTGCCGCAGCGCGCCGGTGATCATGCGCCGCTCCCGGCGGCGGGGATCGGCCGGGTGGGTGCCGCGGCGCTGTCCGCGTAGGTCCGCAGGATGGCGGCGCGGGCGGCGGAGGGCAGTTGGTCGATCATGCGCAGGACGCGTTCGCGCCGCCGGGTGACGGCGCGGCGGTGCGGCAGGCCGGGCGACGGCTCCAGCTGCGGAACGATCCTGCGGGGCTCGGCGGCGCGGGCGGTGCTCGCCTCGGCCGCGAGGGTGGCGGCGTCCTTCTCCTCCGACATCCCGATGGGGCCTTCGCGCCGGCCGTCGAGGAACTGGGCGACCACCGGTTCCTCGCTGGTGAGCAGCACCTCGCGCGGGCCGAAGGTGACGAGTTCGCGCCGGAAGAGCATCCCCATGTTGTCGGGCACGGTGGCGGCGATGTCGAGGTTGTGGGTGACGATCAGCATGGTCGCGTCGAGCTGCGCGTTCAGGTCGATCAGCAGCTGGGAGAGGTAGGCGGTGCGGACCGGGTCGAGACCGGAGTCCGGTTCGTCGCACAGGATGATCTGCGGGTCCAGCACGAGCGCGCGGGCGAGTCCGGCCCGTTTGCGCATACCACCGCTGATCTCCCCCGGCAGTTTGTCCTCGGCGCCCAGCAGTCCGACGATCTCGATCCGCTCCATGACGATGCGGCGGATCTCGGACTCCTTCTTGCGGGTGTGCTCACGCAGTGGGAAGGCGATATTGTCGAACAGCGACATGGATCCGAACAGGGCACCGTCCTGGAACATGAGCCCGAATAACTTACGGGTCTCGTAGATTTCCCGCTCGGGGCTGTTCACCATGTCCACTCCATTGATGAGCACCCGGCCTTTCTCGGGTTTGAGCAGCCCGACGAGCGACTTCAGGAAGACGGTCTTCCCGGTGCCGGACGGCCCCAGCATGACGCTTACTTCTCCGGCCGGAAGAGTGAGTGTCACGTCCCGCCAGACGCTCTGCTTACCGAAGGACTTGGTCAGGCCTTCGACCACCACTTCGACGCCCATATCACCTCCAGCGGACGCAGGTTGGTTCCGAGTTCACGGGTGCCGCACGTCAAGTGGTGCGCAGCCCGCCGGCATCGGGTGCGGCCCCGCGACCCCCGCGGCCGTTCCGGCGTTTGTCACCCCGCAGACAACCCCGCTCCGCCCGTCCGCGCCTCGGCGGGGACAGGGCGGACCGGGGGTCGCAGGACATCCGCCACGGCCCGGCCGGCGGGGGTCGCCGACCTGGCACCGAGCACCGCACCGGCACGTTACGGCCGGGTAACCGCGGTGGGCAATACAGGGTTCCAGGTTTTCGGGGAGTGCCGGTCCGGCCATGCGAAATCTGTCACGGCGTAGACAAACCCGCCCCCGGAACTTGTTGCCGGGTGAGTGATCCGGCTGCGTGCGGGCAGGCCGGCAACACCCCCTCCCGGGCCGCCGGAGACCCCCGGCTTTGGCAGTGGATGACTAAGACCGGCCGCGGATCACTCACCCCGGAAAGAGATGGTTCCTGTTTTCAAAGAATCATGAACAACGGCATTGTTCGGCGAAGTTTCCCGCCAGTAACGTCATGGGTCGCGGACGGGGAACACCGAGCCGCGGGCCGCACACCCCTCGATTCAGCAGCGGCCCATCCCTGCCGTTCAACCACAAGGAGAGCCCTGACGCCATGAAGAAGCACACGAGAAGGCTCGCCGTCGTGGCGGGTGCGGCCGCAGCCGCCTTCGGTCTCACCGCCGGTCCCGCCTCGGCGGCTCCCTCCACGGTCTGGACCGTCACCCCGACGGGCAGCTACACCGCGACGAACAGCGGCAACATCGTGCTGACCGCGACCATTCCGATGACGTGCACGGTCTCCAGCGCGTCCGGCACCATGGCAAGCGCCACCGGCAACCCGGCCACGGTCGCCACCATCAGCGCGATCAGCTTCGGCACCTCGGCATCGCCGTGCACCAGCGTCCTGGGCAACGTCAGCACCGTCGCGGTCACCCCCTGGACGGTCGTGGCCCAGGACTACAACGCCTCGACCGGCGTCACCACGGGCTACGTCGGCAACATCACGGCCAACGTGACCGCGGGCGCGTGCAAGTTCACCGTGACGGGCAAGGCCTCGGGCACCTACACCAACTCCACGGGCGTCCTGGCGGTCAACAGCGTCGCGGGCGAGCTGGTCGTCAGCTCCAACCCGGCCCCCGTCAACTGCGGCACGGTGGTCACCACCACCACCAAGCCCACCTTCAAGGGCAATTACGTCATCAAGTCCTCCAACGGCACCATCCCGAAGATCGTCGGCTCCAACCCGTAAGGCGCCGCCGTCCGCGTCCGCCCGGCCGGGCACGCACCCCGGCCGGGCGGACGCGGACTGCCCGGCCCCGCCTCCCGGCGCCCTTCCCCGTCCACCCGGTGTACGACCGACTGGAGCTGTATGAGAGGCCATCGCGCCGCCGCGCCGCGGCTGCCCCGGGTCCGTGCCCGTACCACGGCCATCGGCGCGTTCGTGGTACTCGCCGCCATGGTCCCGGCCGCGGTCTCGGCCTCGGCCACCCAGAAGGCCGATGTCGCGCTCCCCTACGTCTGCCGGCTGCCCTCGGGGGAGCTGCCCGCGACGGTACGCGTCACGGCGGACTTCCCCGCCACGGCCAGGGCGGGCGAGGCGTTCACCCCCACCGGTGTCACGACATCCGTGGAGCTGCCGGCCGAAGCGGTGGCGGACCTCGCCCGCGGCCGGGCGTCCGGCGTGCGCGCGGTGACCCGCCTCGGGATCGGGATCGCGCAGGGCGAGTCGGCGGCCGAGGCGACCTGGCGCGGTACGGCGCGGCCGGCCGCCCTGCCCGCCTCGGGACCCCTGACGCTGACCGCGACGGGCGACGTCGCCTCCGTCACCGCGAACGCGGACGGCGCCCTCGCCTTCTCCGCCGGCGCCCTGGACCTCGACCTGGCGCTCGACACCCCGGACGGCACCGCCGCCGACCCCGCCGCACTGACCATCGGCTGCTCGCTCGCCGAGGACGCGCCGAAGCGGGGTCTGCTGGCCACCGTACCGATCGAGCCGGATCCCGCGCCCTCGTCCACCGGCCCCGCCGCACCGGCTCCCTCCGTCCCGGCGCCGGATACCGGCACACCTGGCACCCCCGGTGCATCCGGAACCCCCGGTTCTCCGGACGGCCGGGACGGCCGAGGGAGCCGGGGCAAGGCGCCGACGGTGACGGAACGGGCGCCGCGGGGCGCCGCCGCCCGCCGCCCGGACGCCCCGCCCTGCCGCTACGACGAGCGGCACCCGTCCACCTCGGCCTCGCTGAACGCCTACGTCACCGGCTACACCAACGTGCGCAAACTGGCCGGGGCCTCGCTGATCCCCCTGTCCTGCGCGCTGATCGAGCAGGGCCCCACCGACATCGAGCTCTTCCCGGACTACAGCGGGGGCTATCTCACCCAGCGCTCGCAGGGAACGCTCTGGTACCGGGACAAGCCGCAAACCCCGCCGTTCCAGGCCACCTTCCTGACCTTCGGCTTCGTGCCGACGAAGGCCACCATGGTGCTGGAGCAGACGGGTCCCATGACCATGGACGGCAAGGGCGAGACCTCGTTCGTCACCCTGTTCACCAAGATGGAGACACGGGTACGGGTCCCGCTGGTCCTGCGGGTGACCGCCCTGGAGGTCAACGGAACACCGCTGGACGTCGGTGCCGGCTGCCGGACGCGAGGCCCGCTGCGCTCCGAGGAGCCCGAGCCCGCGAAGTTCCCCGGCGACCACCTGGTGCTGACCGGCCGCAGTTCGCACCAGCCCCCCGCCCTGCCGGTCGGCTATCTGCTCAGCTCCGGCGGCCCGCTGACCGGCGAGGTGACCATCCCCGCCTTCACCCACTGCGGCGGCAAGGGCGAGAACGTCGACCGCCTGCTCACCGCCTCGGTCTCCGGCCCCGGCAACTACGTCAAGCAGATGCAGGGCCAGACGTGCGCGGTGCAGGTCTTCAACCCCGACCAGTGCACCAAGGACCTGCAACCCCTCGTCATCCCCGTCCCCGAGCGCTGAGCCGCCCGCGCCCGGCACCCGCCCCCTGTCCCCCTCCTCCCCGGAAGGCCACCACCATGCCCCGGCTCTCCCCCCGCACCCGGCTCTCCGCCCTCGCCGCCCTGACCGCGCTCGGCACCCTCGCCACCATCGGCGGCGCGTCGGCCGCCGAGCCCACGCTGAACGGCCAGTGGGCCCCCTTCACCCGCTGCCCCGTGGACGCCCCGGCGATGCTGGCCGCCGACGGTTCCGGCAAGACCCCGCAGTGCGTGATCTCCACCTCCGCCGGCGGCTCGATCAAGCTGGGCAAGACCACCGTGGTCACGGGCCGGACCAACCTCCAGTTCGGTGTCGTCCAGAACGCGGACGGCACCAGTACCGTCGTCGCCCCGCCCTCCGGCGCGCTGGTCGCCGACCCGGCCACCGTCCCCGGCGGCCTGCTCGGCCTGATGTGTCCGAGCGACATCCCGGTGATCAGCGGCATCTGCCAGTCCCTCAGCGACTCCAAGCTGAACAAGATCACCGCCACCATGGAGTCCGTCGGCGCGCCGTACGCCTTCGACCAGACCGCGGGCGTCCTCAAGGACATGCCGATCATCGCCCTGCCGGTCCGCATCCACCTGCAGAACCCGCTCCTCGGCGACAACTGCTACATCGGGTCGGCGTCCGCGCCGATCGTGCTGCGGCCGAAGAACCTCGACTACCCGGCGTTCGGGATGACCTTCTTCAAGGGGGACGGCACGGCCGACGAGGCCGGCGAGATGAGCCGGATCGACCTCACCGGCGCCCCGCAGAACGACGACGGCTTCGCGGTGCCGGGGGCCGCCGGCTGCGGCCTGAACGTCGGCCTGATCAACGCCGCCGTCAACGCCAAGACCGGCCTGCCCTCCGCCGCCGGGAACAACAGCCTCACCCTGAACAGCGCCCAGACCTTCCTGGCCGGCCTCACCGCGCCCGGCACCGTCGTACCCGACGCCGGCAAGGTGCTGGCCCAAAACTGGCACTCCGCCGTCCGGTGACGGCCACCGCCCGGCCGTTTTCCGGCGGGGGGCTGCGGCGGGCACCGGTGTAATCCGCCGGAGCGGTGTACACCGGGCGGCTTAGTTGATTAAGTGTCAGCACCCAGACCGGTGTGACACCTGGTGGACCGGGCCGGGCGCCCTGCGCGCGAGGCGGACGGCGCCCGGCCGGCCGCCTCGCCGGACACTTCTGAGCGCAAGAGGTGACTCATGCCCTCGATCGCACGGTCCCCCGAAGTCGGTGAACCGCTCGGCCCCCTGCCCAAGAGGTTCGCCGCGTTCATACGGCCCGAACTGCCGAGCCTGCTCAACGAGATACGAGCGGAGGTCACCCGCGCCTACCCGGTGTACGGCCGGCTGCTCAACGGGCCGAGCGGGGACGCGATCCGCCAGGGTGTGGAGCTGGCGCTGGTCACCTTCGTGGACCGGGTGGCCGATCCCGGCAGGCGCTCGGAGGCCCGCGACGAACTGCTGCGCAGATTCGGCCGGGTGGAGGCGTACGAAGGCCGCGACCTGCACACCCTGCAAGGCGCCTACCGCCTCGGCGCGCGGATCACGCTGCGCCGCGCCAAGACGCTCGGGCGGCAGCACAACCTCTCCCCCACCCTCATCCTCTCCTTCGCCGACGCCCTCTTCGCCTACGTCGACGAACTGGAGGCGGTCACCCGCGAGGGGTACGCGGAGGTGCGGGAACGGGCCGCGTCGGAGGTGTCCGCGTTACGAAGACGCTTGTTACACCTCATCCTGGCCGCACCGCCGCTGCCGGGGACCACCGTCACCGAGCTGGCCGAGGCCGCCGGCTGGGAGCTGCCCCCGCGGTGCACCCTGGTCGCGCTGCGCCCCCCGGTGGCCGACCGCATCCAGGCCGCGCTGGACGAGGACGTCCTCGTCGACCTCGACATGCCCCAGCCCCACCTGCTCGTCCCCGGCAACCTCACCCCGCAGCGCCTGGCGATGATCGGCAAGGCCCTGTCCGGCACCCGTGCCGTGCTCGGTCTCACCGTCCCGCTCGGCCAGGCCGCCGACTCGGTGCGCTGGGCGCGCCGCGTCCTGCAACTGGTCGACGACGGAGTGGTTCCCGACGCCCCGCTGATCGCCTGCGAGGACCACCTCACCACGCTGTGGCTGCTGTCCGACCACGCCCTGGTCGACCATCTCGCGGCCCGCGAACTCGCCCCGCTGGACGGACTCCCGGCCAGCCGGCGCGGCCGGCTCATCGAGACCCTGCGGGTCCACATCTCCTCCCGCGCGCCCGCGGAGCAGGTGGGCGAGATGCTGGGCGTCCACGCCCAGACCGTCCGCTACCGCCTGCGCACCCTCGACTCCTTCCTCGGCGACCGGCTCGCCGACCCCGAGCACCGCTTCGCCCTGGAGGTCGCCTTGCGCGCGCTGCACCTGCGGGGACACGACGGCTCGCGGTGAGGTGGTGCGGGACGCGCGGGTCCTCCGCCGGCCCGGCGGCCGCTCCCCCGCGCACCGTATCCGCCCGGCCGAGGGCGACCGGATACAGTGCGCGCGAGGACCGACCGGTCAGGGAGGGCAAGCGTGACCGACACCAGCAGCACCCGGCCCGCCGAGGGTGAGGCGCGGGCTCCGCGGCCGAGCCTGCTGCACCGGCTGATGCGCCATCTCCCGCTGGTCGCCCCCGTATTGCTGTGGGCCGTGCCCTGCTGGGTGCTCCTGTACACGGGCCAGCACTGGCCGCGGCCCGTCACGCCGGCCGGCACCGTCCTGTTCGCCGCGGGCCTCGTCGGTATGCCGGTCGCGATGGCGCGCGGTCACGGCAGGCGGCAGCGGGACCGGGCGGCGATCGTCGGTGACACCTTGCTGGGCGCGGCCTGGGTGCTGTTCACGTGGTCCGTTCTGCTCGGCGTCCTGGTGCGGGCCGCACTGACCCTGGCCGGGGCCGGAGCGAGCCAGGACCGGGCCCGCGTCGTCACCTGGGCCGTCCTCGGCGTGAGCGCCGTCCTGCTCGCCTGGGGGTACGCCGAGGCCCGCCGGGTACCCCGCGTGCGCCGGCTCGACGTGGAACTCCCGCGGCTGGGCGCCGGGTTGGACGGGCTGCGGGTCGCCCTCGTGACCGACACCCACTACGGCCCGCTGGACCGCGCCCGCTGGTCGGCGCGGGTGTGCGAGCGGGTGAACACCCTGGACGCCGACCTGGTGTGCCACACCGGTGACATCGCCGACGGCACGGCCGCACGCCGCCGCGCCCAGGCCGCCCCGCTCGGTACCGTGCGGGCCGCCCACGCCCGGGTCTACGTCACCGGAAACCACGAGTACTACAGCGAGGCCCAGGGCTGGGTCGACCTGATGGACGAGCTGGGCTGGGAGCCGCTGCGCAACCGCCATCTGCTGCTCGAACGCGGTGGCGACACCCTCGTGGTCGCCGGCGTGGACGACGTCACCGCCGGGTCGTCCGGCCTGGCGGGCCACCGCGCCCATCTCGCCGGGGCCCTGGAGGGCGCCGATCCCGGCCTGCCCGTGCTGCTCCTGGCCCATCAGCCCAAGTTCGTCGACCGGGCGGCGGCCGCCGGCGTCGACCTCCAGCTCTCCGGGCACACCCACGGCGGCCAGATCTGGCCCTTCCACCATCTGGTCCGCCTCGACCAGCCCGCCCTCGCCGGCCTCAGCCGCCACGGCACCCGGACCCTCCTCTACACCAGCCGCGGCACCGGTTTCTGGGGTCCGCCGTTCCGCGTCTTCGCCCCCAGCGAGATCACCCTGCTCGTGCTCCGCTCCCCGCGGCCGCCGGCCTCGTCGTAACGCGGGTGTCACCCCACGGAAATACGAAACTTTCGAACGAAAATCGGAATCTTTTCCTGTGGGGAGTATTGACGGTGCACCGTCATGGCTCGATCATCCCTGTCTGAGAGAGCGACCGAAGTTCGGCATCTCGAACCACATCGGCCCTGCGCGATCCATGCTGCACGGCAGGTCCGCGCACAGCCACGCGCCGTTGGGACCGCCCCCTCCCAGGACGCGATCCCCTGCGCTCCAGTCCTTCCCCGATGTCCCCCTTGGAGGCACCGTCATGGGCCCGTCCGCCCTCCCCAGATCCGCTGTCCGCCCCAGGCTCCGCCGCCTGCTGCCGGCGCTGCTCGTCGGCGCCCTCGGCGCGGCTCATGAGACGTTCACACAGGATTCCGTGGCGGTCACGGAGGGTGGC
>NZ_JACBWZ010000620.1 GCF_013870595.1 Streptomyces sp. WELS2
GCCTCGGCGTCGCGCAGCCCCAGACCGACCAGCATGGCCCGGACCAGGACCACCCAGTGCGGCGTGCCCGCCTCATCGGGCAGGTCCGCGCCGCCGAAGGCGTCCAGCAGGTCCATACCCTGCGCGGCCTCGCCGCGCAGCAGCAGGAGGAACGCACGCACCGCCGCGGCGGTCACGGTCGGGTCCATCTGCAGGGCGAGCCCGCTGAGCAGGTCCATCTGCTCCAGGGCGAGCGCCCGCCAGGCGGCGTCCAGCGCGGACGCCAGCCCTACGCGGGCACCGTCCCCGAGCGTGCCCGCCCGCCGGCCGGGAGACGGGGAGCCCTCCACGGTCACCCCGCTGCGCAGGAACTCGGCCAGCAGTGCCACGTTCCCACCGGTGGCCGCCCGCAGCGCCGGCGCCAGCCCGGCGGGGACCGGAGCGCCGGCGAGGTCGTGAAGCACCCGGCCGATCTCTTCGGCGTTCAGCGCAGGCAGGTTCACGCACACGGCGCCGGGCAGGTAGCGCAGGCAGTCCAACGGCCCCTCGGGGACGTCATCCGGCCTGCTGACCACGACCGCCGCCCCCTCGTGCAGGTGCGCGGCGCGCAGGCGGCGCACCAGGGCGTGGCCGGCGCGGTGCGCGTCGTCGAGCACCAGCACCGGCGACACCGGGCCGCTGCCCGTGGCGTCTCCGGCGAGGAAAGCGCTCACGGCCGCTGGGTCCGTGGCCGGGTCGACCGTCATCACCCGGTGGCCGTCGCGGGCGAGCTCGTCCGTCAGCCGGTGCAGCAGGGCGGTGCGCCCGGAGCCGGGCGCACCGGTGACGACGACAGGCCCGCAGCCGGTGATTGCCAGGGTTTCGCGGATCCGGTGAAGGTGCTCGATGTGTGCCAGGACGTCGTGGTGCATGGTGGTTCCCCCTGCGTCGGCGTGGGACGTTCGCGGAGCGGCGGGTCAGTAGACGAGGCCACCGTCCGCGCGGATGTTCTGGCCGGTGACCCAGGCTCCGTCGGGGCCGGCCAGGAAGGCCACGACGGCGGCGATCTCGGCCGGTCGGCCGAGCCGGCTGAGCGGAGTGTCCGCGATCACCTGCCGCCGGATCTCCTCGGTGGTGGAGCCGATCAGCATCTCGGTCTCGCTGGGTCCCGGCGAAACCGTGTTGACCGTGATCTGACGGGGGGCCAGTTCCCGCGCGCCCACCCGGGTGAAGGCCTCCAGCGCCGACTTGCTCGCGATGTAGCCGGCCTCCGGCACCCGCGGCCAACGGGTGGTGACGGACGAGACGTTGACGATGCGCCCGCCCTGGTTCATCCGCGCGGATGCGTACTGCATCGCGAAGAAGGGGCCCTTGGCGTTCACGTCCATCACCCGGTCGTAGTCCGCCTCCGTAGTGGTGCCGATGGGCGTCATGATCGGGATCGCGGCGCTGTTGACCAGGATGTCCAGGCCCTCCAGGCCGGCTTCCGAGAACTGCTTGTCGGCTTCCCGGAACAGTGCCTGAAGCGCGCCGAGGTCGCCGGAGTCGGCCTTCACCGCCCAGGCGGTGCCGCCACCGGAGCGCACCAGGCGCTCCGTCTCCCGTGCCGCTTCGTCGTTGCGGAGGTAGCTGAACACCACGCCCGCGCCGTCGGCCGCCAGGCGCTGGACGATCGCGCGGCCTATTCCCCGGGATCCGCCGACGACAACGGCGCTCTTGCCGCTGAGCGGTTTGTTTTCCATGGATGCCTTTCCCTGTTTCACGGGGCGCCCGGAGTCTATTCCCGGACGCTTGCACGGGGCGGACTTATCTCATGTGACATTACGTCCCGTCAGGCGCAGGTTTCCAGGGATTCCCGCATTGCCGGGGAGAGGTCGTTAAGTCACCCGTCGCGGCGCAGCACCATCATCGTCACGTCGTCGAATGCGGGGGACCCCGCGACGTGCCGGGCGAGCGCCTCGTCGACCGTCTGCAGGACGGCGGCGCCGCTTTCCGCGGGGCCCAGCAGCTCCAGCAGCCGCGGCATTCCGAAAGGGGTGTTGTCGGGGGAGCGGGCTTCCACCACGCCGTCCGTGTACAGGAAAAGCGTCGCGTTCCGCTCAAGGCGGGTATGGCCGATGGCGTACGTGCTGTCCACCATCATCCCGACCGCCGGACCGGTGCCGTGCAGCAGTTCCCGCCGGCCGCCGGGGCGGATCAAGACGGCCGGGTTGTGGCCGGCGTTGACGTAGAGGACGTCGCCCCGCACCGGGTCGAGCAGACCGAAGAAGAGCGTGGCGAAGTAGGCCTGCCGCAGATGGTGCCGGGCCAGGTAGCTGTTGGTGGCGGCCACGGCCTGGAGCAGCGGGCCCGCGCCCAGCCCGAGGGTGGGGGGCACCGGGACGTGCCCGGCGGCGCCGGCCGGCATGGCGTCGGCGCCGGCCACGGACAGCGTGCTCGCGTCCTCCGCCGCGTGCCGCAGCAGGGTGCGGATGATGGCCATGAACAGGGCCGCCCCCAGGCCCTTGTCGCACACGTCGGCGACCACGAAGGCGAGCCTCCTGCCGTCGAGGAGCTCGAAGCCGTCGTAGAAGTCACCGGACATGTGCTGGGCGGGCCGGAAGCGGAAACCGAGCTCCCAGCCCGGGAAGGAGGGCAGCCGCTCGGGCAGGAACCCCTGCTGCAGGTGCTGGGCGAGGAGCAGGTCCCGTTCGTGGGCGCGCAGCGTCGCCTCGGCGGCCGCCGCCTGCACCAGTCCCGCCAGCTGGCCGCGTTCGCGTGAGGACGTCAGCCGGTTGCGCAGCAGCGCCGGCAGGTAGGGCGGGACGACGAAGTCGAAGCCGGCCTGCGCACACAGCTCCAGGGCCCGCACGTTCCGCCCCGGGTACACCAGGACCGCGCTGGGGAAGAGCCGGCCGAGCCCGGCGATCCGCTTCAGCCCGAGGTCGGCGCAGAGCAGCACCGCGTCGGGGGCGGCGGCGGCCGACGGGACCGCCTGTCCGGGCGGGACGCGCTCCACCGTGTAGCCGGCCTGCTCCAGGCCCTCGACCAGAACGCCGTCACCGTCCGGGCTCTCGGCGACCACCACCACTCGTTCCCTGGGCATCCGGCTACCGCAGGACGGTCAGGACAGAGTGGTTGCGGCGCCCGGTGTAGCGGTAGCGGAAGTCGTCGAGGCTGCGCATGGCCAGGAACAGACCGAAGCCCCCCACCTTCCCGGCCGCGGTACCGGCGGCCAGCCGCGGCAGGGGATCGTGCTGGCGCGGGTCGAACGGCGGTGCCTCGTCCTCGATCTCCACCCAGGCGCGGGTCGCGTCGTAGCCGTAGCACAAGGAGATCGGCCCGCCGCCGCTGCGGTAGCCGTGGACGACGATGTTCGTGACGATCTCGTCCGTGGCCAGCCGCAGCCGGTAGGCGGTCCTGCCGTCCAGGTCGGCGCAGGTGGCCAGGGCGCGGACCATGGTGCCGACCTCGGTGGAGACCGGGCCGGAGCCGTCCAGGGTGAAGCGCAGGTTCACGCGTTCAGCTCCCGGCGCACGGTCAGGCTGCGGTCGAATCCGGTGAGTTCGATGGTCCGGCGCACCTCGTCCGAGGGGTTGATCACCACGATCTCGACGGAGCGGCCCAGGAGCTGATGCGCGAAGACCAGGCAGCGCAGGCCCGCCGAGGACAGGTAGGTCAGGTCGGACAGGTCGAGTTCGAGGCGCAGCAGGTGCTCGCTCGACAGGCCGTCGAGGACGGTCGCCAGGTGCGGCGCGGCCGTGCTGTCGGCCTCGCCCGCCAGGGTGAGGCGGGCAGTGGAGTTCCGGACGGTGAGCGACACGTCAAGCGTCATGCTGGTCTCCAGACGGGTCCGAGGGAGCGGCGTACAGGATCTGGGCG
>NZ_JACBWZ010000621.1 GCF_013870595.1 Streptomyces sp. WELS2
AGGGCTGGATGAAGGTCCGGCCGACGTAGGCGTTCTTGACCAGGCCTCCGCGTAGCCGATGGCGGCGGGGGTGCCCGACAGATCGGGGACCGTGACCTCCGCGGTGTAGTCCGGCTCCGCCGTGGGGTGGACGAGCAGGGTGGGGGCATCCAGCCAGTCTCCGTCGGGACGGCTGTCGTCGGCGGCCAGCGGAAGCACGGCGCCCTCACGGACGTACAGCGGCAGGCTGTCGTAGTCGTGCCGTTCGGTGCGCCAGACCGGTCCGGTGACCCGCTCGCCGGACAGCAGGTGCGTCCAGGTCCCCTCGGGCAGGTAGACCTCCACCTCGCCGTCCTCCGTGAACACCGGGGCGACCAGCAGGTCGGGGCCCAGCATGTACTGGCGGTCCAGCGGGCGGCACGCCGGGTCGTGCGGGAACTCCAGGAGCATCGGGCGCATCACCGGCACACCGGTGCGGTGGGCCTCGGCGGCGGCGCCGTACAGGTAGGGCATGAGACGGTGTTTGAGCAGCGTGAACCGCCGGGCGACCGCCACGGCCTCCTCGCCGAAGTTCCACGGCACCCGGTACGACGTGGAGCCGTGCAGGCGGCTGTGCGAGGAGAGCAGGCCGAAGGCGAGCCAGCGCTTGAACACCGACGGGTCGGGGGTGCCCTCGAAGCCGCCGATGTCGTGGCTCCAGAAGCCGAAGCCGCTCAGCGACAGGGACAGCCCGCCGCGCAGGGACTCCGCCATGGCCTCGAAGGACGCCCAGCAGTCGCCGCCCCAGTGCACCGGGTACTGCTGCCCGCCCGCGGTGGCCGAGCGGGCGAAGAGGACGGCCTCGCCCTCGCCCCGCTCCTTCAGCAGGAGTTCGAAGACGGTCCGGTTGTACAGGTGGGTGTAGTAGTTGTGCATCCGCTGCGGGTCGGAGCCGTCGTGCCAGACGACATCGGTGGGCACGCGTTCGCCGAAGTCGGTCTTGAAGCAGTCCACGCCCTGGTCCAGCAGCGCCTTCAGCTTGGCCTGGAACCAGGCGCGGGCGTCGGGACTGGTGAAGTCGACCAGGCCCATGCCCGCCTGCCACAGGTCCCACTGCCAGACGTCGCCGTTCGGCCGGCGCACCAGGTGGCCCAGGGCCGCCGCCTCCTCGAAGAGCGGGGACTTCTGCGCGATGTACGGGTTGATCCACGCGCTGACCCGCAGGCCCTTCTCCTTCAGCCGGGCCAGCATGCCCTCCGGGTCGGGGAAGACTGCCGGGTCCCACTGGAAGTCGCACCACTGGTACTCGCGCATCCAGAAACAGTCGAAGTGGAAGACCGACAGCGGGATGCCGCGCTCGGCCATGCCGTCGACGAAGGACATCACGGTCGCCTCGTCGTAGTCGGTGGTGAACGACGTGGTCAGCCACAGGCCGAAGGACCAGGCGGGCGGCAGTGCCGGGCGGCCGGTCAGGGCGGTGTAGCGGGCGAGCACCTCCTTCGGGGTGGGACCGGCGATCACGTAGTACTCGATGCTCTGGTCCTCGACGCTGAACTGCACCTGGCCGACGGACTCCGAGCCGACCTCGAAGGAGACCTTCCCGGGGTGGTTGACGAACACGCCGTAGCCACGCGAGGAGAGGTAGAACGGGATGTTCTTGTAGGCCTGTTCGCTGCTGGTGCCGCCGTCCGCCTGCCAGATGTCCACCACCTGGCCGTTCTTCACGTACGGCGTGAAGCGCTCGCCGAGGCCGTAGACCTGCTCGCCCACACCGAGGGCGAGCTGGGCCAGGACGTGGTGGGCGCCGTCGTCGGTGGTGGCGAAGGCGGTGCCCTTGGCGCCCGCCCGGGTCAGCTCCCGGCCGTCCGCGCCGAGGAACGCCAGGGCCCACGGGCCGGCCTCGTCCAGGCGGAGGGTCAGCGGTCCGCTGGTGAGCTCGGTGACCGTGCCGTCCCGGCGCACCTCGCCCGCGCCGTCCGGCTCCTCGCCGAGGGCGAAGTCCGGGCCGGGGCGGCGCTTGCCGGCGTGGTGGGTGACCCGCACGCCGATGACGCCGTCGGCGGGGGAGAAGCAGTCGACCATGAGCAGCGGCGCGTTGAGCGTGTCCCCTCTCCGCGCCACGTTCTGTACGGCCGCATAGGCGGTGAAGCGCTTCGATGACAGACGTACGTCACGCGGCTGCACCGCGTAGGAGATCTGCACGCCGTCGCGGACGCGCCAGAAGCCGTTGGTGAACTTCATGTTCTTCCTCGGGGGAGCTGGAGTGGTTCGAGTAGGGCGCGAAGGCGCCGCCCGGCGTTTCGATCGTACACAGAACACCTCTCGCCCGGGCAGGCCCCGGCACCGGTAAATCCCTTCTGAACAGGGAAGATTATGGATTTCCCGTTGCTTGTCAGCGAGGGCGCGGAGGAATGGACGTGTGCCCGGGTCTGGCGCGACGGCCCGTGCATGGCGTATTAGTCATCACCATAAACAAAGGCGTCCGGTGCCGCTGCCGGACGGTACGACAGCAAGGGCCGCACATGTCGAAGCGCTTCAATAGACGCTCCCGCAAGGCCGTGATACCTCTCGCCGTCGTCTGCGCCCTGCTCGCCGGGGCGGCACTGACCGGCTGCGGCCGGCAGCGCGACGGCTCCGTCTACACCGTGCTGAACTCCTCGACCGACGAGACGTACCACCGCTGGGACGCCGAGGTGATGGCCCGGTGCGGGAAGCGGCTCGGCGTCACCGTCGAGCAGCAGAGCGTCCCGGCGGCCCAGGTGATGACCAAGGCGCTGCGCATGGCCTCCTCGAAGTCACTGCCGGACATCGTGCAGTTCGACGCCTCGGAGATGCCGGTGTTCGCCGAGGCCGGCGGGCTGACCGACCTCAGGAAGCTCGGACTGGGCACCGACGGCGTGCCGCGCGGCATCGTCAACTTCGGCTCCTACAAAGGGACGTACTACGGAGCCGCCCGGTCGGTGAACACGCTGGCGCTCTTCTACAACAAGGACCTTCTTCGCCAGGCGGGCCTCGAGGTGCCCACCACCTGGGCGGAACTGCGCGAGACCGCGCGCGGGCTGACCCGGGGCAAGCGCTACGGCCTCGCGCTCAGCGCGGGCGGCGCCGAGGACGGCGTCTTCCAGTTCACGCCGTTCATGTGGTCCAACGGCGGCGACGAGACCCGCCTGGACGGGCCCAGGGTCGTCGAGGCGCTGGACTACTGGAAGAGCCTGCTGAAGGACGGCTCGCTGTCGAAGTCGACGGTGGGCTGGACGCAGGCGGACGTCAACGACCAGTTCATGGCGGGCAACGCGGCCATGATGATCAACGGCCCGTGGCAGGTCGAGACCCTGAACACCAAGAAGTCGCTGCACTGGGGCATCGCGCGGATCCCCGTGCCGAGGCCCGGCGCGAAGTCCGTGGCCCCGCTGGGCGGCACCGTGCTCACCGTCCCCGACACCGGCGACGAGCGGCGGGAGCGGATGGCGGCGAGGATCGTCGGCTGTCTGACGAGCGAGCGCGAGCAGCTGACCTACGCGCGCAACAGCTGGATGGTCCCGGCGAACGAGAAGGCCGCCGCCGTCTGGCGCGAGCAGGTGCCCCGACTGGACGCGCTGGCGGACCAGGTGGCCGCCGCCCGGTCCCGCACGGCCCGGCTCGGCGCCGGCTGGCCGGCCGTGTCGCTCGCCCTGCAGAGCGCCTTCCAGGCCGCCCTGACCGGCCAGTCCAGCCGGGCCGCCCTCCAGCACGCCCAGCAGCGGGCCACGAGCGGGAACCGAGGTACGCGCGGATGACCACGCCCACCATCACCGCGCGCGGCGCGGCGCCCACGGCCGGCAGCCGCAGCGCGGACAGGGCGAGCACGATGGTGATCCA
>NZ_JACBWZ010000622.1 GCF_013870595.1 Streptomyces sp. WELS2
GGAAATCCGGTGCGCGCCGGGACGGCGGGGCGTGCCCGCCCCCCGGGAATCCTGTGCGCGTCCGGGTGTTGAACTCTGTGTGAGCAGCACAGTGATCAGTCGCACCCGGTTCTCCGTCCTCGACCGCTCGCGCACCCGGGAGGGCCGTCCGCCCGGCGAGGCGCTGCGGGACACCGTGGCGCTGGCCCGGGAGGCGGAGGCGCTCGGCTACCACCGGTTCTGGGTGTCCGAGCACCACGGGGTGCCCGGGGTCGCCGGGTCCGCGCCGACCGTGCTCGCCGCCGCGGTCGCCGCCGCCACCCGCACCATCCGGGTGGGCACCGGCGGGGTGATGCTGCCCAACCACCGGTCCCTGGTCGTCGCCGAGCAGTTCGGGGTGCTGGAGTCGCTGTTCCCGGGGCGCGTCGACATGGGGCTCGGCCGCTCGGTCGGCTTCACGGACGGGGTGCGCAAGGCGCTGGGCCGGGACAAGGGCGACGCCGAGGACTTCGCCGCCCAGCTCGGGGAACTGCTGGGCTGGTTCACCGGCGGCTCGCCGACCGGGGTGCGGGCCCGGCCTGCGGAGGGCCTGACCGTGCCGCCGTTCGTGCTGGCCATGGGCGAGGGCGCCCGGATCGCGGCCCGCGCGGGCCTGCCCATGGTCATCGGCGATCTGCGGGGCCGGGAGAAGATGCTGCGCGGCATCGACCAGTACCGCTCCCTGTTCCGCCAGTCCCGCTGGGCGGCCGAGCCGTACGTGGTGATCTCCGGCACGGTCGCGGTCGCCGGCACCGAGGCCGAGGCCCGCCGGCTGCTGGTCCCCGAGGCCTGGTCGCTGGCGTACTCCCGCACCCACGGCACTTTCCCGCCGCTCGCCCCCGCCGAGTCCGTGGAGGCGCGCACGATGACGGCGAAGGAGCGGGAGCTCTACGAGGCCGCGCTCGCCGGGCACATCGCGGGCACCCCGGAGCAGGTCGCGCACGAGCTGGAGACCGTACTGAAGGAGACGGGCGCCGAGGAGGTGCTCGTGACGACCAGCACCTACGACCGTGCGGGGCTGCTGGACTCCTTCCGGCGGCTGGCCGCGCTGTTCGCGCCGGGCCGGTGAACCCCCTCCCTCCCGAGATGCGGTTCCGGCACGGTCCGGTGACCCTGGGAGGGCAAGCCTGTCAGAGACGAGGAGGCTGCCATGTCCATGCTGGACAAGCTCAAGCAGATGATCAAGGGCCATGAGAGCACGGCCGACAAGGGCATCGACAAGGGCGGCGACTACATCGACCAGCGCACCGGCGACAAGTACCGGTCGCAGGTCGACACCGGGCAGGACAAGCTGAGGGACGAGTTCGGCACCCGGCCGCAGGACCCGGGCAACCCTCCGCGGTAGCGGCGCACGGGGGCGGATAGAGTTCCCCCGATGCACACCCCTTACGACCCTTACGTCCGCGTCCGCGGCGCCCGCGAGCACAACCTCAAGGGCGTGGACGTGGACATCCCCCGGGACGTGCTGGCCGTGTTCACCGGGGTCTCCGGCTCGGGCAAGTCCTCGCTGGCGTTCGGCACCGTCTACGCCGAGGCCCAGCGGCGGTACTTCGAGTCGGTCGCGCCGTACGCGCGCCGGCTGATCCACCAGGTCGGGGCCCCGAAGGTCGGCGAGATCACCGGTCTGCCGCCCGCGGTCTCGCTCCAGCAGCGCCGCTCGTCCCCCACCTCGCGCTCCTCGGTGGGCACGGTCACCAATCTGTCCAACTCGCTGCGGATGCTGTTCTCCCGGGCCGGCAGCCACCCCCCGGGCGCGAAGCGGCTGGACTCGGACGCGTTCTCGCCGAACACGGCCGCCGGGGCCTGCCCGCGCTGCCACGGGCTCGGGGAAGTCCACGACACCACCGAAGAGTTGCTGGTCCCGGATCCCTCGCTGTCCATCCGCGAGGGGGCGATCGCGGCCTGGCCGGGCGCCTGGCAGGGCAAGAACCTGCGGGACATCCTGGATACGCTCGGCCACGACGTGGACCGGCCCTGGCGCGAACTCCCCGCCGAGCAGCGCCACTGGATCCTGTTCACCGACGAGCAGCCGGTCGTCACCGTCCACCCGGTGCGCGACGCCGACCGCATCCAGCGGCCGTACCAGGGCACCTACACGAGTGCGCGCCGGTATGTGCTCAAGACGTTCGCCGAGACCAAGTCGGCCACCCTGCGGGCGAAGGCGGAACGGTTCCTGACCAGCACCCCCTGCCCGGCCTGCGGCGGCAGCCGGCTGCGGCCCGAGGCGCTCGCGGTGACCTACGACGGCCGGACCATCGCCGAACTCGCCGCGCTGCCGCTGACCGGCCTCGCGGAACTGCCCGACGGCGGCGACGAGACGGCGCGCGTCCTCACGGCGGACCTGAAGTCCCGGATCGCGCCGGTGGTCGAACTGGGCCTCGGCTACCTCAGCCTGGACCGGGCCGCGCCCACGCTGTCCCCGGGCGAGCTGCAACGGCTGCGGCTGGCCACCCAGTTGCGCTCCGGTCTGTTCGGCGTGGTGTACGTGCTGGACGAGCCGTCCGCCGGGCTGCACCCGGCGGACACCGAGGCGCTGCTCACCGTCCTGGAGCGGCTCAAGGCGGCCGGCAACTCGGTGTTCGTGGTGGAGCACCATCTGGACGTGGTGCGCGGCGCCGACTGGGTGGTCGACGTGGGTCCCGGCGCGGGCGAGCACGGCGGCCGGGTGCTGTACAGCGGGCCCCCGGCCGAACTGGCCTCGGTGGCCGAGTCGGCGACGGCCGCCTACCTCTTCGACGAGTCGCCCGGTCCGGCGCGCGAGGTCCGCGAGCCGCGCGGCTGGCTGACGGTGGGGCCGGTGACCCGGCACAATCTGCGCGCGGTCACGGCCCGTTTCCCGCTCGGCGCGTTCACCGCGGTCACCGGTGTCTCCGGTTCCGGGAAGTCCACGCTCGTCGGGGAGTTGACCGGGGAACTGCCGGGGGTGGGCCGGCTGGTACGGGTCGACCAGAAGCCCATCGGGCGCACCCCGCGGTCCAACCTGGCCACCTACACAGGGCTGTTCGACGTCGTACGGAAGGTGTTCGCCGGCACCGAGGAGGCGCGGGCGCGCGGGTACGGGGTCGGCCGGTTCTCCTTCAACGTGCCCGGAGGGCGCTGCGAGACCTGCCAGGGCGAGGGGTTCGTCAGCGTGGAGCTGCTGTTCCTGCCGAGCACCTACGCGCCCTGCCCGGACTGCGCGGGCGCCCGCTACAACCCGGGGACGCTCGAGGTGTCGTACCGGGGGCGGACCATCGCCGAGGTGCTGGATCTGACCGTGGAGGCCGCCGCGGAGTTCTTCGCGGACACCCCGGCCGCCGCCCGGAGCCTGCGCACCCTGCTGGACGTGGGCCTGGGCTATCTGCGGCTCGGTCAGCCCGCGACCGAGCTGTCCGGCGGGGAGGCGCAGCGGATCAAGCTGGCGAGCGAACTCCAGCGGGGGCGGCGGGGCCACACCCTGTACCTGCTGGACGAGCCGACGACCGGGCTGCATCCGGCCGATGTGGAGGTGCTGACGGACCGGTTGCACGGGCTGGTCGACGCCGGGCACACGGTCGTCGTGGTCGAGCACGACATGACGGTGGTCGCGGGTGCCGACTGGGTGATCGACCTCGGCCCGGGCGGCGGCGACCGCGGCGGCCGCGTCGTGGCCGAGGGTCCACCGGATCGGGTGTCCCGGGCCGAAGGCAGCGCGACGGCACCGTACCTGGCACGGGTCCTGCCCTGAGCGCCCGGACCGGCACGGCTCACGGCCCGGTCACACCCTGAGGACCG
>NZ_JACBWZ010000623.1 GCF_013870595.1 Streptomyces sp. WELS2
CGCCGGTGCCGCGGTGGTGGTCGGCGCGGGCGCGGTCCTCGTCGTACGGCGCCGCAAGGCCATGGCCGGTCCGGGGGGCGGCGACACGGACGCCACCGCGTAGACACAGCCCTTCCCCCGAGACTCCGCAGAACCGGAAGAGAGATCACCATGAAACTGCGCCGCGCCCTGTCCCTCACGGCCGTGACGGCCGCCCTGCTCCCCGTGGCGATGGCAGCCGCCCCCGTCTCCCAGGCGGCCGACGCCCCGGTCCCGCGGTGCACCGAGATCGGCGCGGGTAAGTACCGCGAGAGCCCCACCGTGACCCGCTCGTTCGGCATACCCGACCGGCTGACTCCCAGCAGTCGCTGGACAGCCTTCACCGTAACGCTCACCAACGCCGCGCCGATCGAGTTCGAGTCGTTCGAACTGGACGGCTGGGCGCTCAATTACGACGACAACATGGAGCACTCCTACCTGGGGCAGTACATCGATCTCCAGTACTGGGACACCTCACAGCACCTCTGGAAGACGCTCCACGGCTCCCACGCCCCCATCCCCGCCCCGACCACGTTGAAGCCCCGCCGGTCCGTTCACGTGCAGATGCGGCTCAAGTTGAGAGAAGACGTGCCCATGAAGCCGGGCGAGGAGATCCTCGGGGGAGTGCAAGTCGGCGGCTCCTGGGTCGAGCCCTCCCGCGAGAACTGCGTGGGCTACACCCGCAGCGGCGGGCAGTTCTGGGCCGCGAAGAGCTGAAACCGTACCGGGGCCGATGCCAACTCCGACAGCAGGGAGCGTTTCCTCCGATGACCGCACAGCCCGCACGCCGTAAGGGCGGTGGTCCCGGGCCCGCCTCGGCCCCGGACGTCCCGCCGTTCACGCCCTCTCTCGTCACAGCGGTGTTCCGGGACGTGACCCCGATGCACGTCTCCCGGCCGGCCGCGTGGGCCGCCGCGTCGGTGACGCGGACGGTGCTGACGGCGATCGTCGACGGTGCGCGGCGGGCCGCGGCGGAGGAGGCCCGGAAGAAGCTGACGCCGCGCGACCTCCTCTCGGCGATCGACCGGAACGTCGAGCTGGAGGTGGGGACCGACTGGTACGACCACAGCCCGGCGTTCCGCGGCCTGACCGGTGTCCTGTACGACGCCGAGGGTGCCGTCGTGCCTTCCCGTGAGCGCCGCGGGCCACGCAGACCGAGTGCCGTGGCCGGCGCCCACCGGTTCGAGGCCGGGGTGCGGAAGCTGCTGCGCAGCCGGGGGGCGAGGGCCGTCCCGGCGCTGGTCCGCGACCTGGACGGAATCGCGAGCGTGTTCCTGACGGACCTCGCGCGGGACGCGGCCATGGCCGCCCGTGAGGTCCGCCCGGCCGCCCGCAGGGGGGACAGCCGGACCATCGGCGGGGAGGACGTCCTGGCCGCCGCCGCGATCCGGTTGTCCGGCGACCTCGGGCAGCTCGCCCTCACCGAGGCACGCGAGGAGGCAGGCCGGCTGGGTATCCGGGGCGCACGGGCGGTCCCCTACGCGTCCCCCGGAGCCTGATCCAGGAAGGTGAACGGCGGCCGTCGCCTCGGCGTGGCGGCCGCCGTTCTTCCGTTCCCACAGGTCGCATCGTTTCTGCACCTGTCCTGCTGGGTGGGGCGGGTGGGACTCGAACCCACGGCCGACGGATTATGAGTCCGCTGCTCTAACCGGCTGAGCTACCGCCCCATAGCGGCGTGTCGCGTACAAGTGTGCGCGCCGTCTGCCGCAGCATAGCCGCTCATACGATCTGCTGCCTCGGCTGGTCGGCTTCCACGCTGCCGCTCACGACCTTGAGGACACCGCCGCGGGCGGGACGGTTCCCGGGGACATGAAAAAGGACCCCTGAGGGGTCCTCGTTCAGCGCTCCCCCGACTGGACTCGAACCAGTAACCTGCCGGTTAACAGCCGGCTGCTCTGCCAATTGAGCTACGGAGGACCGAAGCTCCCCCGACTGGACTCGAACCAGTAACCTGCCGGTTAACAGCCGGCTGCTCTGCCAATTGAGCTACGGAGGATCGCCTCGATTGCATCGAACGTAGCTACCTGGGTATTCGCCAGGGGGCGGCCGCTCGCTGCGACACATACATTAGCGCAAGCAGGGGGGTGCTCCGCCAATCGGTACCCTCGGCGCCAGCGCCGCACCAGAAACCTACGCACGGGAAGGGTGGCAGCCATGCGCTACCGGCTCACGTTCCTCGCCGGACTGGCCCTCGGTTACGTACTCGGCACGAAGGCCGGCCGCGAGCGCTACGAACAGCTGAAGAAGTCGGCCCGGCAGATCGCGCAGAACCCCGCGGTCCGCAACACCGCCGAGACCGCCGCCCAGCAGGGCCGCGTCTACGCGGGCAAGGCCTTCCACACGGTCGGCGACCGCATCCCCGAGTCGGTGGCCCACCGGGTCCGCTCGCTCAGGGAGCGCAACGGCCACGGCGTCCGCGAGGACGACTGGGGCACCGGCAGCACCTGACCCTCCCGCCCGCGCCCGCCGGCCGGCCGCACCCCCTCCCCCTCGGGCGCCCTCCGGCCGAGCCGGGCGCGGCGGTACGGCAAAATTCTCCGCATGGGGATAGTCGCCGGCTTGGACAGCTCACCGGAGTTCACACGCATCGTGGTCTGCGACACGGACACCGGTGCCGTACTACGACAGGGGTACGCCCCGCACCCGGTGGAGGGCCGGCCCAGCGACATCGACCCGCAGGCCTGGCTGCTCTCCCTCGGCGAGGCGGCGGGCGGCGGTCTGCTGGAGGGGGTGCAGGCCATCGGGGTCTCGGCCCAGCAGAACGCCCTGGTTCCGCTGGACGCCCAGGGCAACACCGTCCGCCCGGCCCTGGTCGGCGGTGACAAGCGCGCGCAGGTCGCCGCCGCCGACCTGGTGGACGCGCTCGGCGGCCGGGAGGCCTGGGCGCAGGCGGTCGGCTGTGTACCGCAGGCCGCCCAGCCGGTCACCAAGCTGCGCTGGCTGGCGAAGAACGAGCCGGAGAACGCCCAGCGCACCGCCGTCCTGCTCCAGGCCCACGACTGGCTGGTCTGGCAGCTGCTCGGCCGGCCGCTGCGGCGCACCACCGACCGCGGCGGGGCCTCCGGCACCGGGTACTGGTCGGCGGCCACCGGCGCCTGGCGCCCCGACCTGGTCGAGCTGGCCCTCGGCCACCAGGCGGTGCTGCCCGAGGTGATCGGTCCCTCGGAGGCGGCCGGCACCACCCCGGAGGGGCTGCTGATCTCGGCCGGCACCGGGGAGACCATGGCCGCCGCGTTCGGGCTGGGCCTGGGCCTCGGGGACGTGGTGGTGTCGCTCGGGGCCTCCGGTTCGGTGATGGCCGTGCACCCGGAGGCGCTCGCCGACCAGTCCGGGATGATCACCTCGCTCGCCGACGCCACCGGCATGTTCCTGCCGGTGGTCACCACCCTGAACGCCGTACGGGCCCTGCGCGGCACCGCCGAACTGCTCGGCCTGCCGGACCTGGAGAGCCTGTCGGACCTGGCGGTGAAGTCCACGCCGGGGGCGCACGGGCTGGTGCTGCTGCCGTATCTGGAGGGCGAGCGGACGCCGAACCTGCCGCACACCGCGGGCACCCTCGCCGGGCTGCGGCGCGAGTCGATGAAACCCGAGCACCTGGCGCGGGCCGCCTTCGAGGGCATGCTCTGCGGTCTGGCGGACGCGCTGGACGTACTGCGCGGGCGGGGCGTGGAGGTGCGCCGGATCTTCCTGCTGGGCGCGGCCGCCGAGCTGCCCGCCGTACAGGCCTCGGCGCCGTCGCTGTTCGGCGCG
>NZ_JACBWZ010000624.1 GCF_013870595.1 Streptomyces sp. WELS2
GGGCGGGGGCGGCCGGTGGTGGCCTTCCCGCTGGAGTACGACGCGCTGCCCGGGCTCGGCCACGCCTGCGGGCACAACCTGATCGCGGCGGCCGGCCTCGGCGCGGCGCTGGTGCTGGACGCCGTGTGGGACGGTGCCGACGGCACGGTCCTCGCGGTGGGCACACCGGCCGAGGAGGGCGGTGGAGGCAAGGCGCTGGAGGTGGAGGCGGGCGTCTTCGACGGGGTGGACGCGGCGCTGATGTTCCACCCGGGGGTGTACGACTGGGTGCGGGCCCCGCTGACCGCGCAGGAGCAGTACCGGGTCGCCTTCCGGGGCCGGGCGGCGCATCCGACGGGCAATCCGACCGAGGGCATCGACGCGCTGGCGGCCCTCGTCGAGCTGTTCAACGTGCTGTCGTCGCTCGGCCGGCGGCTGCCGGAGGGCTCCCATGTGCAGGGCATCATCACGCAGGGCGGCACGGCCACGAACATCGTCCCGGAGTACGCGGAGGGGCGGTTCGGGCTGCGGGCGCTGACGACGGCCGCCCTGGACGAGCTGGCCGGGCAGCTGGGCGCGGCCGCCGAGGGGGTGGCCCGGGCGACCGGCACGGGGGTGACCGTGGAGCGGGCGAGCGTGCGCTACGAGCACTTCCGGGACAGCCCGGTGCTGTCCGAGCGGTTCGCCGGGCATCTGGACCGGGCCGGGATCGCCCTCACCGCGCCCGCTCCCGGTGTCTATCTGGGCTCCTCCGACATCGGCAACGTCAGCGGCCGGGTGCCCGCCATCCACCCGTTCGTCGCGATCATGGACGCCGGAGGTTCGGACCACACGCCGGAGTTCGCCGAGGCCGCGGCCTCGCGGCGGGCGCGCCGGGTGCTCCTCGCCGTGGTGGAGGCGCTGGCCTGCACGGCGGCGGACGTACTGGGCGACGCGGATCTGCGCGGCCGGGCCCGGGAAGGGCTGCGCCAGGCCGAGGGGTGAGGCCTGGCGCTGCCCGCGGGCGGTGCCGTACGGGTCCTACGGGAAGGACGTCACCTTGGAGGGAACGGTGTCGGTGCCCGAGGTGGGGGCGCCGGTGCTGTTGACGACGTGGGCGTACTGGCCCTTGCCGCCGAGGGAGATCACCAGCAGGTCGTGCAGCTTGACGCCCGGGGTGACGGGCACCTGGAAGCCGTGTGCCTGGACGATCGACGGATCGGCCGTGAAGTTGCAGTAGCTGCCCAGTCCCCACGCCTCGTGGGTGGTGACGGAGTCGGCGACCTTGTAGGCCGCGTAGCCGACGATGCCGTCATGGGTGACGGCGGCGGCGTTCGGGACGTCGTACGCCTTCTCGTTCTGCAAGAAGATCGTCCGGCCGCGTTCTCCGTTCCAGTAGACGTCGTACTTGTTGAAGTGCTCCACGAACAGGCCGGTGACCAGGACGTCGTCTCCGTTGACGCGCAGTCCGTAGTCGGCGCGGTTGGTGTCCCAGCCGACGCCGCTGCCGTGGTCGGCGCGCCAGATCCAGGTGTGGTCGATGATGACGTCGTCGCTGTCGACCACCACGGAGTTGGTGGCGAGTCCGGGTCCGGCGCCGCCGATGCGGATGAACACGTCCTGCACGGTGGTGGGGTTCGCGGAGTGGTCCGCGCCGGCGCCGGGGGTGCCGACGCGCAGCAGGGTGTCGGAGTTGACCGGGCCCGCGTCGATGAGGAATCCGGCGAGCCGCACGCCGTCGACGTCGGCGACGTGCATCGCGTCGACGCCGTTGTCCGGGATCAGGGTGGCCAGGCCCAGGCCGAGGACGACGGTGTCGGGGCGGGTGACGTCGAGGGTCTGGTCGAGATGGTAGACGCCGGGGGTGAACAGGAGGTTGAGGCCCTGGGCGAGGGCCGCGTTGATGGTGGCGGCGGTGGCGCCGGGCTTGACGATGTAGAAGCGGTCGAGCGGGAGCGAGGTGCCGGCGTTCGCGGGCCAGGAGACTCCGCGGGCGTTCGTGCGCTTGGCCGGGACGAACACCTTGTAGGAGGAGCCGTCCAGGTAGAGGAAGGGCTTCTCGCGGGAGACGGGGGTGGTGTCCAGGGTGGTGTACGGGCCGCTGTCGAAGTTGGTGGCGGGGGCGCCCTGGACACCGGAGAAGGTCATGTTCCACACGCCGTTGGTCCAGCCGCCGACGGAGCTGTCCCGGGTGTACCACTGCTGCTGGGAGTACGGGCCCACGGTGCCGTCGATCCTGGAGTCGGCGATGTAGCCGCCGGAGGCCCAGCCGTAGCCGTTGGGTGCGAGGTTGAGGCCGCCCTTGACGTGGATGCGGCGGAACGGCGCGGCCTGGGCGACGGCCCAGCGGTCGGTGCCGCTCACCGGGTTGAGGGCGAGGTTCTCCGCCGAACGCCAGAAGTTCTGCGTGGCGTTGCCGTTGAACCAGCCGGCGTCGACCGTGACATCGCCGTTGATCTGGGTGTCGTCGGGGTTCAGGCCGAGGCCGGAGATCGAGGTGTAGAAGCCGAGTTGGGCGTTGATGCCGTTGTACGTGCCCGGCTTGAGCAGGAACTGGTAGCGGCCGGTGCCGAACTGGGCGGTCTCCTGCCGGGCGAAGACGTCGTCGAACTTCTGCTGGAGGTTCGGGGTGGAGGGGTCGACGACGATGACGTTCGGGCCGAGGTCGCCGCCGCCCTGGACCGGCGGCAGTCCGCTGGTGCCGGTGTGCACGCCGACCTCCCACAGGGAGTAGCCGTAGCCGGTGCCGCGCGCGGTGCCGTAGATCCGCAGGTACCGTCCGGAGCCGCTGACGTCGTAGGACGCCGTGCCGCCGGTCGCGCCGGTGACGGACTTGAGGGTGCTCCAGTTCTGCCCGTCGGCGGAGGCCTGGATCTGGAAGTCCTTGGCGTAGGCGGCCTCCCAGTTCAGGTCGACCTTGCACAGGTCCTTGACGGCGCCGAGGTCGACCTGGAGCCACTGCGGGTCGGCGGCCTGGCTGGACCAGCGGGTGGCGGTGTCGCCGTCGAAGGCGGCGGAGGCGGGCGTGCCGGCGTTCTCGGTGGAGGAGGCGGTGGCGGTCCTGCCCCTGGCCGCGTTGCCGCTGTCGCAACCCGCCTGGCCGGCGTCCGTGCCGCCGAACACCTGGAACTCCCAGAGGCTGTATCCCCATTGGGTGGCCCGGTGCACGCCGAGCATCCGGACGTAGCGGCCCCGGCCGGAGACGTCGAGGGTGTCGGTGCCTCCGTCGGAGCCGGTGACGGACTTCAGGTCGGTCCAGGCCGTGCCGTCCTGGGAGATCTGGACCTTGTAGTCCTTGCCGTAGGCGGCCTCCCAGTCGAGTTCCACCCGGGTGACCGAGGCGGTGACGCCCAGGTCGACCTGGAGCCACTGGTCGTCGCCGGCGGCCGAGGACCACCGGGTGCCCGTGTCGCCGTCGACGGCCTTGCCGGCCGCGGTGCCGGCGTTCTCCACGGACGACGCGGTGGCCGTCTTCCCCTGGGACAGGGGGATTTCGGCCGCGCGGGCCGAGGGGTGGGTGGCGGGCAGGGCGATCAGCGCGGCCGTTGCGGCCAGCGCGGCACCCAGGGGTCTCCATCTCATCTGCGGCTCCAGACATGGCGGGGCCGACTCACCGGCCCCACGGCTTAGTTCAGGTTTTGATTTAAGTGATGAACCAAGCCGGCCACAAGACTTCGGACACCACCTCCTTCGGGGCGGGGACTCCTGGGCCGTGGCGCGTCAGGCCCGGGACGGGGTGAACGACAGGGTCTGTTCGGCGGCGGCGCCGGTGGAAGGCCAGTTCCACCGGGTGGCCCCACGGACGG
>NZ_JACBWZ010000625.1 GCF_013870595.1 Streptomyces sp. WELS2
GTCACCGGTGAGCAGGGTGAGCACACCGAGGACGGCGAAGGCGCCGACGGCCGGTTCCTCGGCGGGGTCGACGGGACCGAGGTCCGTCAGCGCGCCCCGCAGGGTGCGCCGGGCGCCGTCCAGGTCGCCGTCGAGGGCGAGGGCCTGGGCGAGGTTGACGAGGCCGGCGAAGGCGGCGGCGTCGCCGGCGTGGCGGGGCCGGTCCAGGCCGTGCAGCCGGCTGACGGCGGTGGCGGGCGCGTCGGCGGCGAGGGCGATGAAGCCGAGCCGGCGCAGCAGTTCGGGCTGGTCACCGGGTTCCCCTTCCTGGACGCAACGTTCCAGCAGGACGCGGGCCTGCGGCAGGTCGGTGCGGGACAGGGCGGCGCCGGCGGCCTCGAACAGCAGCCGGTAGGCCCAGCGGGCGCCGAGGGGCGGGGCGTGCCTGAGGTGGTGCACGACCTCGGGTGCGGGGGTGCCGCGGGCGTGCAGGGCGAGGGCCGCCGCCGCGTGCAGCCGGCCGTGTTCGCTGGGCGGCAGCGCGGCGAGGAAGGAGACGGGCATCATCGGCTGGGCGAAGACGGCGGTCGTGCCCGTCCCGTCGGTCTCCTGGAGGACGCCGCAGCGGACGAGGGTGTGGAGCATGTCGGCGGCGTCGCCGCGGGGGAGGCCGGCGAGCTCGGCGACCAGAGCGGCGCTGCCGGCCCGGCCGGTGATCGCGACGGCGTCCAGGGCCCGGCCGACGCCGGGGAAACGTTCCTCGAAACGGGCCACGACGGTCTCCGCGACCTCGACGGACCCGAGGCCGGCGATCTGCTCACAGGTCGGTTCGGTGGCGGTGCCGACGCGTCTGAGTTCGCGCAGCAGCGCGTGCACGAACAGCGGGTTGCCGCCGGTGTGACGGTGGCAGGCGTGCACCAGGTCCTCGGCGACGGGTCGGCCGAAGAAGGAGGTCAGCAGATAGCCGACGGCGTCCGGGGCCAGGCCGGGCAGCACGGTGCGCTGGTGGAAGTCGGACAGGACGCGGGCGAGGGCGGCGCTGGTCTCGCCCCACCCGCCCTCGCCCCGCGAGCCGTCACGGGACGCGCACGCGCCGGGTGTGCCGGTGCCGCCCTGCGGTCCGCCCGCACAGCCGCGCGCCAGGCCGGGGGTGAGGGTGGCCAGCAGGGCCACCGGCTGCCCCTCCAGCCGGGCCGTCAGGCATTCCAGCCAGCGCAGCGACGCGTGGTCGGTCCAGTGCAGGTCGTCGACCGCGATCAGCAGGGGAGTACGGGGACCGCGCGCCCCGATGAGCTGGTCGAGCCGGTCGGCGGCGGCCTCGGGCGTGACCGCCTGTTTCCCGGACGCGTCGGAAGGGGGTGGCGGGCCGGGGTACAACTGGCGCAGCACGTCACGGGCCAGGGCGGTCCCCGAGGGCCGGGCGCGCAGGGAGACCGTCTCGAATCCCCGCGCCCGGGCGGTTCTCACCGCCGCCCGCAGCAGATACGACTTGCCGGCCCCGATACCTCCTTCCAGGAGAAGACTGGCCCCCGCTCCGGATGCTGCGGAGGCGAGGACCTTCCGTAAATCCGACACTTCACAGTCGCGGCTGAGCACACCAATCCCTTTCTCGTCCCATGGGGCCCGGAATGCTGTTGCCGGAGTCAGACGCTGTCCACGGCTGCGCGATGGCAGCGCCACTGCGGCGTGGCGACACCGGCGAGGACGACCTCCACGACATCCTCGGCGAGGGTCGGTGTGAGCGGCAGGTGACCGAACAGCACCCGGTAGTAGGCGGTGGAGCCGAGCATGTCGAGCAGCAGGTCGATGTCGGCGTCCGGGCGGATGTCGCCCCGCTGGATGCCGCGGCGCAGGGCGGCTCCGGTGGCGGCGCGGCGCGGGTGGAACAGCTCGTTGAGGAACTCGGACTCCAGTTCGGGGTCGTCGGCGAGGTCCGCGATCAGAGCGGGCAGGGCGCGCCGACCGATGCTGGTGGTGAAGGCGTGGCTCAGGGTGCGGATGCCGGCGATGAGATCGCAGTGGGTGCAGCCGGTGTCGGGAGTGGGTGAGGCGCCCATCGTCTGCACGAGCGCCTCGACCACCAGGTGCTGGCGCGAGCGCCAGCGGCGGCGCAGCGTCGGCTTGCTGGTGCCGGCCCGGGCGGCGACCGCCTCGAGCGTCAGCCGGCCGTACCCGACCTCGTTGAGGATTTCCATCACCGCGTGCCGTACCGCCGTGTCGATCCGCTCGTCGCGCGGTCGGCCGCGTGAGCGCTGCGCCGTCGGCGGGGCGGTGTCCTGTGGCGTCTTCACCATGGCTCCAGTATATTACCTTTCCGTTCCGGATCGAAACGTAATTCACTCACGCGAGGTGACGTCATGTCTCAACCCGTCGGCGAGTTACCCGAAGGCATGGGAGGATCTGCGGCCGACGCAGCGTCCGCCCTGCCCGAGCGAGCGACGAGCGTCTTCTCCGGCCGGTACCGGGCTCTCAGCCTCGGCGTGATCCTCTCGGTGAGCATGGTCGCGTTCGAGTCCTTGGGTGTGGCCACGGTGCTGCCCGACATCGCCCGGAGCCTGGACGGGCTGGGCGCGTACGGATGGGGCCTGTCGGCGCTGATGCTCGCGAACATCATCGGCACCGTGCTCGCGGGGCGGACCGCCGACCGCCGGGGTCCGTGGGCGCCGGTGGCAGCGGGCATGGCCGTCTTCGCGGCCGGCTGCGCGGTGGCCGGGGCGGCCGGCTCCTGGCCGCTGTTCCTGGTGGGCCGCTTCTGCCAGGGCCTGGGCGTGGGCGCCGTGATGGCCATGGCCTACACGGTGATCGGACTGGCCTATCCCGAGCAGCTGCGGGCCCGGATGTTCGCGCTCCTCTCCTCGGCCTGGACGATCCCGTCGCTGATCGGCCCGGTGGTCGCGGGCACCCTGGCGGACAGCACCACCTGGCGCGCCGTCTTCCTGCTGATGCTGCCCATCGTGGCGATCGCCGCACTGCTCACCCTGCCCGGCCTGCGCCGTCTGGAGCGTCCGCGCGAGGAGGGGCGCACGGCCCCGGCCGAACCCTGGTGGAAGGGCCCGCTGGCCAACGCCGTGCTGCTGACCGTGGGCACCGGTGTGCTGCTCCAGGCACTGCTGCTGAAGAACATGGTCCTGCTGGCGGTGTTCGCGGTGGTGGGTATCGCCGTCGCCCTGCCGGCGCTGCGCCGGGTCACCCCCGAGGGCACGCTGACCGCGCGCGCGGGGCTCGGGGCCGGCGTGGTCATCCGGGGACTGCTGTGCGGGGCGTACTTCGGCAGTGAGGCCTATCTGCCGCTCGGCCTCCAGGAGTTGCGGGGCCAAAGCGCGTGGGCGGCCGGCCTCGGCCTGTCGGCGGGCGCCATCGCCTGGGTGCTGGGCTCGGCCTGGCAGGCCAAGCGGGACGCCGAGGCGAACGGGCGCACCGGGAGCGTGGCCCTCGGCTTCGTCGTCCTGCTGCTGGGCGTCGGCGTGATCGGGCTGTCCATCCTGTCCGACTCGGTCCCGGCGTGGCTCGCGGTGGTGGGCTGGGCCATCGGCGGTGTCGGCATGGGTGTGGCGTTCAACGCGGCCACGACCGACACGCTGGAACAGGCGCCGGCGGAGCGGCAGGGCGAGATGAGCGGCGCGCTGCAGCTCGCGCAGACCCTCGCCACCGGTGTGGTCGCCGGTCTCGGCGGCGCGGCGCTGGCCATCGCCGAGCACTACGACTCCTCCACCCGTGCGGCGCTGGCCGGACTGTTCGCCTTCACGGCGCTGCTCGCCTTGATCGGCGTCC
>NZ_JACBWZ010000626.1 GCF_013870595.1 Streptomyces sp. WELS2
TCTTCCCGGCTGTTGGGCCGTTCCGACGTCTCAAACCTTAGCGGATCCGCCCGGCGATTCCCAATCGGGGCGCCGGGCCCGTATTCGAATTGAATTCGGGCACGCCGAAATCAACCCGTACGGGAGATCGTGCTGGTGGTGTGAGGGTGCCGCTCGAGGCGGCGGAGTGTCGTCGGAGAACCGTTACGGCTCTGCGGCAACCCGAAGAACTTTACGGATCGACCAGGGGCGTGTCAACACCCCCTGTCAAGATCTTTTCCCGGGCCCGGGGCCCGGTCTCAGTCCAGGTCGGTGAGCCGGCCGCCGGCGTCCGGCTGTGCGTGCTCCACCCGGCGCAGGAGCCGGGTCAGGACCTCGCCGAGCACCGCGCGCTCGGCGGGTGTGAGGTCCTGGAGCAGGTCCTCCTCGAAGACCGTCGCCAGGCGCATGGCCTCCAGCCACTTCTCGCGGCCCTCCGGGGTCAGCTCCACGATGACGCGCACCCGGTTGGACTCGTCCCGCTCCCGGGTGACCAGACCCTCGGCCACCATGCGGTCGATCCGGTGGGTCATCGCGGCCGGGGTGAGACCGAGCCGCTTGGCCAGGTCGCTCGGGCCCATGCGGTAGGGCGCACCGGAGAGGACCAGCGCCTTGAGGACCTCCCACTCGGCGTTGCTTATGCCGAGGGCGGCGGTCTGGCGGCCGTACGCGACGTTCATCCGGCGGTTCAGCCGGGACAGCGCCGACACGATCTTCTCGACCTGGGGGTCCAGGTCCTGGAACTCGCGCTGGTACGCGGCGATCTGTTCTTCGAGTGTCGGCTCCGTGACGCCGCGGGTGTCGGCCATGGCCGCAGTATCGCACGCGAGCCCTTTGCCTTGAAGTCCTTCACTGTGTACTCTTTAGCTTCGAACTTTAGCTTTGAAGTCTTCAGATCTAACTAGTGAGAGAGGTGAACGTGACCAGGGCGATGGGCGCAGCGATGCGCCGGATCCACGTGGGCAACGCACTCAGCGCGTTCGGGCTCGGCTTCACCGTCCCGTACCTGTACGTCTATGTGGCGCAGGTGCGGGGACTGGGAGCCATGACGGCGGGACTCGTGCTCGCCGTCTTCGCCGTGGCCGCGCTGATCGTCCTGCCGTTCGCCGGCCGGGCGATCGTGCGGCGCGGCCCGCTGCCGGTCCTGCTCGCCGCCCTGGTCCTCGCCGCTCTGGGCGCGCTGAGCCTCGGTCTGGCGGGCGGTGCCGCGACCGTGCTGCTGTCCGCCGCCGCGCTCGGCGCCGGTCAGGCCGTGATGCAGCCGGCGCTGGCGACGATGATCGTGGACTGCTCCTCTGCGGACACCCGCTCGCGCGCGTTCGCGATGCAGTTCTTCCTGCAGAACCTGGGGCTCGGCGTCGGCGGCCTCATCGGCGGTCATCTGGTCGACACCACGCGCGTGTCCTCGTTCACGCTTCTGTTCGCGATCGAGGCGCTGATGTTCCTGCTGCTGGTCGTGGTGATGGCGACCGTGCGCATGCCGCACTCGCCCCGGATGGCGGACGCCCCGGCGGGGTCGGCCAAGGGCGCCTGGAAGCAGCTGCTCGGGAACCGGGCGATGGTGCAGCTGTGCGTGCTGGGCTTCGTGCTCTTCTTCGCCTGTTACGGCCAGTTCGAGTCGGGTCTGAGCGCCTACGGCGTGGAGGCGGCCGGGATATCCACGTCCGCGCTGGGAACGGCGCTGGCCGCGAACACACTGCTGATCGTGGTCGCCCAGTTCGCCGTGCTGCGGCTCGTGGAGCGGCGCCGGCGGTCCCGGGTCATCGCCGCCGTCGGCCTGATCTGGGCCGTCGCATGGCTGGCGGCCGGGTACGCGGGGCTGGGGCACGGCAGCCAGGAGATGGCCACGGCCGCCTTCGTGTCGACGTACGCGCTGTTCGGGCTGGGTGAGGCGATGCTGTCGCCGACGGTCGCGCCGCTGGTCGCCGATCTGGCGCCGGAGGGGCTGGCCGGTCAGTACAACTCGGCGTTCGCGCTGGTCAAGCAGTTGGCGCTGGCGGTCGGTCCGGCGGTGGGCGGCCCGCTGGGCGCCTCCCTGCACGCGCCGTACATCGTGACCTTCCTGCTGTTCTCGCTGTCGATCACCGTGCTGGCCCTGCGGCTGGGGCGGCGCCTGACCGCGGTGCAGGACCGGCCGTGGACGGGCCGGGAGAGCCGGGTGGTCAGCCGGGGCCAGGCGGCCGCGGAGCCGGTCACCGCCGAGGCGTAGACCGCGTTCGCCGGGTGGCGTCCCGCGGGTGCGGGCGTTCACCCCTTCGGCAGGACGAACTCGCACCACACCGCCTTGCCGCCGCCCGGTGTGCGGCGGCAGCCCCAGCTGGAGGCGATCGTCGCCACGATGGCGATGCCCCGGCCGGACTCGTCGCCCGGTTCCGCGCGCCGTCGGCGCGGCAGGTGGTCGTCGCCGTCCGTGACCTCGATGATCAGGCGGCGGTCGGTGCGGCGCAGGCGCAGCCGCATGGGCGGGATGCCGTGCTGGAGGGAGTTGGCGACCAGCTCGCTCGCGGCGAGGACGCCGAGGTCGTGCAGTTCGGCGGGGAAGCGCCAGCTGGTCAGCACGCCGGAGGCGAACGCCCGGGCGCGGGGTGCCGCCTCGACGCCGCCGAGGAGTTCCAGGGCGGCGTTGCGGAAGAGATCGCCGTCGGGGCCCGTACGCGCCGGGTGCTGGAGGACGAGGACGGCCACGTCGTCGTCGTGGTCGGCGGTGACGCCGGCCGAACGGACCAGGCGGTCGCAGACGACCTGCGGGGTGCCGGTGGCGCCGGCGAGGGCGCCTTCGAGCGCGGCGATGCCCTCGTCCAGGTCGGCGTCCCGGCGTTCCACCAGGCCGTCGGTGTAGAGGACGGCCGTGGCGCCGGGGCCGAGGGCGACGCAGCCGGAGGAGTGCATCCAGCCGCCGGTGCCGAGCGGCGGGCCGGTGGGTTCGTCGGCTCGGGAGACCACGCCGTTCTCGTCGCGGACCAGGATCGGCAGATGGCCGGCCGACGCGTACACCAGGCGGCCCTCGTTCGGGTCGTGGATGGCGTAGACGCAGGTGGCGATCTGGTTGGCGTCGATCTCGGCGGCGAGGCCGTCGAGCAGCTGGAGCACCTCGTGCGGGGGCAGGTCGAGGCGGGCGTAGGCGCGGACGGCCGTGCGGAGCTGGCCCATGACGGCGGCGGCGCGCACCCCGCGGCCCATGACGTCGCCGATGACGAGGGCGGTCCGGCCGCCGCCGAGGGTGATCACGTCGTACCAGTCGCCGCCGACCGCGGCCTCGGTGCCGCCGGGCTGGTAGGTGGCGGCGATGCGCAGGTCGTCGGGCTGTTCCAGTTCCTGTGGGAGCAGGGAGCGCTGGAGGGTGACGGCCGTCTCGCGCTGGCGGCGCTCGCTGGCGCGCAGGCGTTCGGCGGCCTCGGCGTGATCGGTGACGTCGGTGGCGAAGACGAGGACGCCCGCGTCCCGGTCGCCGTCCTCCGCGACGGGGGTGCAGGTGAAGGTGTACGAGCGGCCGTCGAGGGCCTTGCGGGACTTCAGGGTGCGGGATCTGCCGCTGCGCAGCACCTGGTCGAGCAGCGGGAGCAGGCCCAGTTCGGCGAGTTCGGGCAGGGCGTCGCGGGCGGGGACGCCGGCGGGGCGGGTGCCGAAGGCCGTGGTGTAGGCGTCGTTGACGTAGCCGATGCGGTGGTCGGGGCCGTGGACGAGGGCGACGAGGGCCGGGACGCGGTCCAGGACGTCACGCGCGGG
>NZ_JACBWZ010000627.1 GCF_013870595.1 Streptomyces sp. WELS2
TGGCACGGTCGCCGACCTCGGCGGGAGCGGTACGGCCGGTGTCCGTCCCGGAGACGTACTCGTCATCGAAACCCCCGGTGGCGGCGGCCACGGCCGACCGTCGCCCGACCCCCATCAAGCAGGAGAAGAGATCGATGATCTTCGGGCGTTCTGAGCGCGGCAAGCCCCCGGTCGAGCCCGTCACGCTCAAGATCCTGGTGGCCGGCGGCTTCGGCGTGGGCAAGACCACCCTCGTCGGCGCGGTCAGCGAGATAAGACCGCTGCGCACCGAGGAACTGCTCACCGAGGCCGGGCGGCCGGTCGACGACATCAGCGGTGTGGAGGGCAAGCACACCACCACGGTGGCCATGGACTTCGGCCGCATCACCCTGCGCGAGAACCTGGTGCTCTACCTCTTCGGCACCCCCGGGCAGGAACGGTTCTGGTTCATGTGGGACGAACTGTCCGAGGGCGCCCTCGGTGCCGTCGTCCTCGCCGACACCCGCCGCCTGGAGGACTGCTTCGCCGCCGTCGACTACTTCGAGCGGCGTTCCATACCCTTCCTGGTCGGCGTCAACTGCTTCGAGGACGCCGCGCGGTACCCCGCCGAGGCCGTCCGCCAGGCGCTGGACCTGGACGACGGCGTGCCGCTGCTGCTGTGCGACGCCCGGGACCGGGAATCGGTCAAGGAGGTGCTCATCGGCCTCGTCAGGCACGCGATGGCGTACACGGCCGAACGCCGCCGGGCCGCCATCGGCTGACCGCCGCCGGACCGCGTCCTTCGCCGCCGCCCGCGGACACGGCCCGTACCCCCGCCGACCGGGGTACGGGCCGTGCGACGGGACAGACCCGTGCCCTGGTGCCCGATAACACCGAAAATGTACGGCGATGTCGTCTGACACCGGGAAGTTTTCACCGGCGTCGCAGGGGCGTCAAGGCTGTGGACGCCGACGGTCGCACCGCCCCGTCGGCCACCGCCCCGTCACAGGCCGCCGGGACGGGCCGTTCACCGCTGTGGCTCGGCGGCCGCGAACCCGGCCGGCGCGGGGGCCGGCCCGGCGAAGCCGCGCCGGATCTCGTGGCCGGGCAGGCCGGCCCGGCCGAGCACCCAGCTTCCGCCGTGCAGCGCCTTGGCCGCCTTCTTCAGCGGAGCGAGCCGGGCGGCGGCCTGGTGGTGGTCGCCGACGCTGCCCGGAGCGCAGACGACGGTGGCCACGGACAGCGTGACCGGCCGTCCGCCCGCCGTCCAGGACGCGTCCAGCACGGTCGCCACCAGCGGATCGAGCGCCTCCTCGTCGGCCAGCACCAGGAAGTCGTCCCCGCCGATGTGCCCCACCCGCGCCTGCCCCGCCGCCCGCTGGAGCGCGCCGCCGACCGCGCGGATCAGCTCGTCGCCCGCGGCGAACCCGGCTCCGTCGTTGACCTGCTTGAAGTGGTCGATGTCCAGCCAGCTGAGCGCGAACGCCCGCCCCTCGGCGATCCGCCGGTCCACCTCGCCCACGATCGCGTCGGAACCGGGCAGCCTGGTCAGCGGGTTGAGCCCGGCCGCCTCCTCCACCCGGCTCTCGGCCAGCGCCCGCACCAGGTCGGCCAGCCGTACGACCCCCACGCACCGGCCCTGTCCGTCCACCACCGCCACATCGTCCGAGGTGCGGTCCCGGCCGCCGACCGCCACCACGTCCAGCACCTCCCAGGCCGTCGCGTCCACCCCGACCGTGCGGGGCGGGTCGCCCAGCTTGTGCGCCGGCCGGTCGGCGTACAGGGCGTGTCCGTAGCGGGTGGACATCGACAGCAGGAACCGTGAGCGGTGCACCGACCGGACGGGCCGCCCGGCCGGGTCCACCAGCAGCACCCCGGAGACATCCGGGGAACCGGTCAGCAGCGCCCGCACCCGCTCCGCCGAGGCGGACAGCGGCAGTACGGCGGCGGGCCGTACGAACTCCCGTACCGACGGCCCGGAACGGGGCGCGGTCAGGACGCCGGGCGCGAGGGACGGAACGTACACGTCCACGACGGGAATCCGGGCGGGCGGCGCGAACAGCTCGCCCTGCGCCAGCTGCGCACCGGCCGCCAGGGCCGCCGCACACTGGTGCTCGGTCTCCACGCCCTCCACCGCCACCAGTGCGCCCATCTCCTCGCACAGCGTCCGCATGGCCCGTACCGCGGCCGGCCGTGCCAGCAGCGAGGCGTCGAGCTTGACCAGGCCGGGGGAGAGGTCGGTGAGCAGCCTGAGCGGTACGTCGCCGTCGCCGATGCCGTCCGCGCTGATCCGGAACCCCTGCTCGCGCAGCGCGGCCACCGCCTCCAGCAGCGCCCGGTGCGGCACGTGCGTATAGGGCGGGACGATGTCGAGCGTCACCTCCCAGGGCATGCGCCCCGCGCCGCGCACGGCGTCGTGCAGCGGGGTGAGGCCGCCCAGGTCGGCGAGCGTGGCCGCGAACACGTTCAGGTGCAGCGGCAGCAGCGTCTCCTTGCGCGCCGCCGCGCGGAACGCCAGCACGGCCAGCCTGCCGTCCAGTTCCGGGTCCCGGCGGGCCTCGGCCAGGATGTCGCCGGTTTCCGGGCGGGCGAGTGTCTCCAGAGCGGCGACCGCGCCCGTCCTCAGATTGACCACCGGCTGGAAGGCGAAGCGGAGAGTATCCGTCCAGGAGTGCACGGGAGCATGATGGGCGCCGCCCGCGCACGCCCGCGCTCAGTTCATGAGACGTTCACACAGGATTCCGTGGCGGTCACGGAGGGTGGCCCTTCCCGCGCCGGCCCGTTTCACTGTCCGGGAAGCGGGGGCCGCCGTGGAGACCGCCCGGATCCGCCGACTCGCGTGTGGGGCAAGTCGGCGGCATGAAAAGGAACCTGACGTAACGTCAACAGTCTGCCGCGAGCTGCCGGAAATGAGCAGGCCACGGCGCTGAACCGAAAGGCCCCGGACTGCGTCGTGTTACAGCGGGGGCGGCCGGGACCGACGGGGGTGATTCCGGCCGCCTCTTCCCGATCCGACCGTTCCTGACGGCTCGCTGCCGGAACGCGTCCCTCCTGTGATCGGATACAGTCCGCGCGTGTCCGAAACTCAACGACCCACTGCCAATTCCGCGCCGGACTCCCACTGTTCGAGCTGCGGAGCGCCCTTTGGAGAGGGCATCTCCGGCTGGCCGCGCACCTGCCCGTCCTGCGGGACCGTCGCCTACCGCAACCCGCTGCCGGTCGCGATCGCGCTCCAGCCCGTGTACGACACCAAGGGCACGGCCCTCGTCGTCATCACCCGCACCGTCGCCCCCGCACGCGGAGGCACGGCCCTGCCCGGCGGCTACATCGACCACCGCGAGGACTGGAAGCAGGCCGTCGTCCGCGAACTCCGGGAAGAGACCGGCATCGACACGGCCGCCCGCGACGTACGGCTCGTGGACGCCATGAGCGCGCCCGACGGACACCTGCTGCTGTTCGGGCTGCTGCCCGAACGCCCCGCCGACGGACTGCCGCCCTCCGGCCCCACCGACGAGACCGAGGGCTGGCACCTGCTGCGCAGGCCCGAGGAACTCGCCTTCCCGCTGCACACCGTCGCCGTCAAAGCCTGGTTCGAGGGCCGCTACGTGTGAGCCGGGCGGTCAGCCCAGCCCGCGCACGCGCACCGGGTAGGGCGGCTCCACCGGGCCGTCCTCCCGCTCCCGGGTCACCACCACCCGTCCGCCCCGCTCGCGGGCGGCATAGCGCTCGATCTCCGGCTCCTCCCACCCGTCGCCCGCGTCCGGCACCACCAGACCGCCCCCGG
>NZ_JACBWZ010000628.1 GCF_013870595.1 Streptomyces sp. WELS2
CGGTCGGCACCCTGTCCGGCGGGCAGAAGCGCCGCGTGGAGCTGGCCCGCATCCTGTTCGCCGGGACCGACCGCACCCTGCTGCTGGACGAGCCGACCAACCATCTCGATGCCGACTCGCTCGCCTGGCTGCGTGCCTTCCTCCGGGCCCACCAGGGAGGTCTGGTGGTGATCAGCCACGACACGGCCCTGCTCGCCGACGTCGTCAACCGCGTCTTCCACCTGGACCCGGCCCGGGCGACGATCGACATCCACAACACGGGCTGGCGCACGTACCTCACCCGGCGCGAGGCGGACGAGCGCCGCCGCACCCGGGAGCGGGCGAGCGCCGAGCGCAAGGCCGCCGCGCTGCACGCCCAGGCCGACCGGATGAAGGCCCGCTCCGCCACCGCCACGATGGCCCGCAGCATGGCCCGGCGCGCGGACCGGATGCTGGCCGGGCTGGAGCCGCGGCGGCGCGCCGAGAAGACCGCGCGGATCCGGCTGCCCGAACCCGCTCCCTGCGGGCGGACGCCGCTCGGCGCCATCAGCCTCGCCAAGTCCTACGGCGGCCACCGCGTCCTCGCCGGGGTGGACCTCGCGGTGGACCGGGGCAGCCGGCTGGTGGTGCTCGGGCTGAACGGCGCCGGCAAGACGACCCTGCTGCGGATCCTGGCCGGTGCCGAGCGCCCCGACACCGGGCGGGTGGTGCACGGGCACGGGTTGCGGCTGGGCTACTTCGCCCAGGAGCACGACACGCTCGACCCCGGGCGCACGGTCCTGGAGAACCTGGCCCTGGCCGCACCGCACCTGCCCCCTGGCGAGGCCCGGCGTGTCCTGGGCGCGTTCCTGTTCACCGGGGACGACGCCGACAAGCCCGCCGGCGTGCTGTCGGGCGGCGAGAAGACCCGGCTGGCGCTGGCCGGCCTGGTCCACTCCGGGGCGAACGTGCTGCTGCTGGACGAGCCGACCAACAACCTCGACCCGGCCTCCCGCGCCGAGGTGCTGGACGCGGTCGACTTGTATCCCGGCGCGATCGTGATGGTCACCCACGACGTGGGCGCCATCGACGCCCTGCGCCCGGACCGGGTCCTGCTGCTGCCGGACGCGGACGAGGACCTGTGGAGCGAGGACTACCGCGACCTGGTCGCCCTGGCCTGACCCGGGGCGGGTGCCGGGCCGGGGCACGGGGGCCCGCCGGCCTCTCCCGGCCCGGAGGGCGTCCCGGGCGTCCGGTGGGACGGGCCCCGTACGGCGGTCAGAAGTGCGTGCCGCCGTCGACGCGGATCTCGGTCCCGGTGATGAACGCGCCGTCCCGCGAGCCGAGCATCGCCACGACGGAGGCCACCGTCTCCGGGCCGGCGAACCCCTTGCCGAGCGCCGGGGAGAGCTTCGCGAACAGGCTCATGTCGGCGTCGGCGGGCAGCCCCGGTCCCTTGCTCTGTCCGCTGGCGCCGCTGCCGTCGGTCATGCCGCTGGATATGGAGCCGGGCTGCACGGCGGTGAAGCGGATGCCCCGGCCCGCGTACTCGGAGGCGAGCGCGTGCGTCATCGACTGGATGCCGCCCTTGCTCGCCGCGTACGCCGCCATATAGGGGTGCGCGAAGACGGCCGAGGTGGAGCTGAAGTTGACGACGGCCGCGTCCCGGCCCGCCAGCAGGGCCGGGATCGCCTCGCGGATCACGAGGAACGTGCCGACGAGGTTCACCTGCAGGACACGGGTGAACTCCTCCAGGCTCGTCCGGTGCGAGTGCGAGGAGCGCAGGATCCCGGCGGCGTTGACCAGCACGTCCAGCCCGCCGAGCGTGGCCGTCGCGGCGGCGACCCCGGCGCGTACGGAGGCCTCGTCGGCGACGTCGATGACCAGGGTGGTGAGCCGGTCCGCGTGCCCGGCCGCCTTCTCCTCGGTGTCCCGCAGCCCCTGCTCGCTCACGTCCGCGGCCACCACGCTGCCGCCCTCGGCGAGGACGCGCAGCACGGTGGCCTGGCCGATGCCGGAGCCGCCCCCGGTGATCAGCACGCGGCGGCCTTCGTAGCGGTTCATGTGTGTCTCCTGCCCGGCCCGCCGGGGTGCGGCGGACCCTGTGCGACGCCGGTTCTCTTGCCGTCCGACGCCCGATGGCCTTCACGGTACGCCTTGGTGGCACGATTTGCCATTTCGTCATGGCGTGCCGTCTCGGCTCACCGGGCCGTACTCTTCTGGGATGAGCACCAAGCCGTCCGCCTCCCTCACCGAGCGCCGCAAGGCCGCGACCCAGCTGGACATCGCCCACGCGGCGGCGGAACTGTTCGCTGCGCAGGGACCGCACGCGACCACCGCCGAGGAGATCGCCCGGCACGCGGGCGTCGCGCTGCGCACCTTCTACCGCTACTTCCGTTCCAAGCAGGACGCGGTGAGCCCCCTGCTCGCGGCCGGGGCCGACCGGTGGCGGGCGCTGCTGGAGGCGGCCGAACCCGGGGCCGGTCTGCTCCGGGCGCTGGGGACGGCGGTGGAGGAGTCGCTGGCGGCACCCGACGAGGAGGCCGCCGCGGCGCTGGAGCGGACCCGGGGACTGCTGCGGGCCGCCGCGGACGATCCCGCGCTGCGCGCGGTGTGGTACCGGGTGAACCAGGAGTCGGAGGAACGGCTCGTCCCGGTCGTCGCCCGGCTGGCGGACGGACACCTGGAGGCCCTGCAGGTGCGCCTGGTCGCGGCGGCGGCCACGGACGCGATCCGCATCGCGCTGGAGACCTGGGCCGTCACGGAGGCGGGCGTCACGGGCGAGGGCTCGCCGGCCGCCCTCGCGCTCCGGTGCCTACGCCAACTCCTCGGCGGAATGGAGGAGTTGCCGTCGGTCCGCGAACCGTAGGACGGCCGGCGGCCGGCCGGTGTCCCGGTAGGTGCCGACGTGGGCGGCGATGTCGTAGGCGGCGAGGGGGGGCGGTCCAGAGGACAGGTCGTAGACCGTGCCGTCGTCGCAGCCGGCGTAGATCCCGGAAGTCGCCGGCAAGGCCCCGGGCGTCCGCGTCCGGACCGGGGGCGCACCGGGTGATGTCGCCTGCCCGGCCCCTGGCGGGTCGCTCCCGACCGTCTTCGGCGGTGGAGCTCAGGGGGTCATCGCGCGGGCGCGGGGGCGGCCTTCTTCCGGGCGCGGTAGGCGGCGGCCTTGATCTTGTTGCCGCAGGACTCCATGCCGCACCACTGGCGTCGCATGCCCCGGGAGCGGTCGATGTAGACCCGCGTGCACTCGGGGTTGCCGCACTCCTTCATGAGCGGGACGTCCGGGCCGCTGAGCAGTTCGACGGCCTGCCGCGCGACGGTCGCCAGGGCCTGCGCCGGGGTGGCCTCGTTGTGCCGGCCCGCGATGGTGAGCTGCGGTGTCACCGGCGTCTTGCGCGCCGCGGCGTTGACCACGGCGAGTGCCTCGCGGTCGAACTCCGCACCGAGGCGGCGGTTGGTGACGAGGCGGTAGACGGCCTCGCGCACGGTGGTCGCCTCCCGCACGTCCGACTCGTCGGCGGGTGTGATCGTGTCCACGAGTCCGCACTCCAGGTACCAGGCGTTGAGCCGGTCCGGCGTCACGAACATCTCGAACCGGGTCGAGCGCCGGGCGCGCAGGGTCGCCGCGAAGTCGAGGGCCGGGTGTCCGCATACGAAGACGTGATCAGGGTTCACGTCACCATCTTGACAGGTGACTGACGGAGAGTGCAAGAACCCGTCACCGCTCCGGGTGGTGCCGTGCAACGGGTGCGGCACCACCCGCGGTGCCTCCGGCTCAG
>NZ_JACBWZ010000629.1 GCF_013870595.1 Streptomyces sp. WELS2
TCGTCGTCACGCGCGCCGTGCGGGCCGTCGAGCGGCCCTTGGTCCGCTTTCCCGAGGGGGAAGCGGCGCTTCCGGGGAGGGGTCGAGCCAGACATGGCCGACCCGTCCTCAGTCGCAGTCGCGGCAGATCGGCTGACCGTTCTTCTCCCGGGCCAGCTGGCTGCGGTGGTGCACCAGGAAGCAGCTCATGCAGGTGAACTCGTCCTGCTGCTTGGGCAGGACCCGGACGGCCAGTTCCTCGTTCGAGAGGTCGGCGCCGGGCAGTTCCAGGCCCTCTGCGGCCTCGAACTCGTCGACGTCCACCGACGAGGTGGACTTGTCGTTCCTCCTGGCCTTCAGCTCTTCAAGGCTGTCCGAGTCGACGTCGTCGTCGGTCTTGCGTGGAGTGTCGTAATCGGTTGCCATAACGCTCTCCCCCTCTGGGTGTCTGCGGTGTTCTCCAGCGCACGTAACGCGTGAGAGGCCGGACTTGTGCCCGACCTGAAGCGGAGATTTTGCCTCACATCAAGGTCTGTTACTCAATCGACACCCAATCCGACCCCTCAGGAGTGATCGGCTTGGATGGCGGTGAGGACCGTACACGGTCCCGATGCCGTACCTCAAAGGCACCCCACCGTGTACTTCCCGTGATCAACGGCCCTGAAAACCAGGACATTCCCGGCTTTCCATCTGACGTCATGATCACTCTCCGTGCATGGCCGGAAATCCGCCCATGTGACTGATCACACAAAGAAGCGTCCGTTCGGCGGCTGGAAAATTCCGCGTAGAGCGAACACGGCCCGCGTGTGTCCACCGGCGTCACATGGGCAGGGTGACGCGCATCTCCAGCCCACCGCCCTCCCGGGGACGGGCGTGGATGTGGCCGCCGTGCGCCCGGGCCACGGACCGCACGATGGACAGGCCGAGCCCGACGCCCTTGTCGCTGCCCGTGCGCTCGGTACGCAGCCGGCGGAAGGGCTCGAAGAGGTTGTCGATCTCGTACGCCGGCACCACCGGACCGGTGTTGGTGACCGTCAGCACCGCCTGCCCGTGTTCGGCCTCGGTGTTCACCTCGACCCAGCCCTTGTCCGGCACGTTGTAGCGCACCGCGTTCTGCACCAGGTTCAGCGCGATCCGCTCCAGCAGTACACCGTTGCCCTGGACCACGGCCGGTTTGCGCTCGCCCCGGATGGTCACGCCCTTGCTCTCCGCCTCGGCGTGCACCTGGTCGATGGCCTGCGTGGCGACCTCGGCCAGGTCGACCGGTTTGCGCTCCACGATCTGGTTGTCGCTGCGGGCCAGCAGCAGCAGCCCCTCGACCAGCTGTTCGCTGCGCTCGTTGGTGGCCAGCAGCGTCTTGCCGAGCTGCTGGAGCTCCACCGGCGCGTTCGGGTCCGACAGGTGCACTTCGAGGAGCGTGCGGTTGATCGCGAGCGGGGTGCGCAGCTCGTGCGAGGCGTTCCCGACGAAGCGCTGCTGTGCCGTGAAGGCCCGCTGGAGCCGCTCCAGCATGTCGTCGAAAGTGTCCGCCAGCTCCTTCAGCTCGTCGTCGGGGCCGTCCAGCTCGATGCGGCGGGACAGGTCCGAGCCGGCCACCTGGCGGGCGGTGCGGGTGATCCGGCCGAGCGGGGACAGCACGCGGCCGGCCATCGCGTACCCGAACGCGAAGGCGATCACGGCCAGCCCCAGCAGGGCCAGCAGGGACCGGCTGAGCAGGTTGTCCAGGGCCGTCTGGCGCTGCTGGTCGACGCAGTGGGCGATCGCCTCGTTGAAGTCCGACAGCGGCAGGCTGGTGGTGTTGATCGCGGTGATCGCGGGACAGTTGTCGCTGGTGACCCGGATCGCCGTACCGCTGACGATCTTGAACAGCGGCTGATTGCCGGTGCTGATCGCCTGCGCGGCCAGCAGATAGATGATCGACAGCAGCAGGATGCCGGCGATCAGGAACATGCCGCCGTACAGCAGTGTCAGCCGTATGCGGATCGTGGGCCGCAGCCACGGGAAGGGCGGCTGCGGCCTCCTGGGGTCCCAGGTGGGCTTCGGCGGCGCCTGGGGCGGCGCGGGTGTCGCGGCCACCGGGATCAGATCCGGTAGCCGGAGCCGGGGACGGTGACGATGACCGGCGGCTCGCCGAGCTTGCGGCGCAGGGTCATCACCGTCACCCGCACCACGTTGGTGAACGGGTCGGTGTTCTCGTCCCAGGCCTTCTCCAGCAGCTGCTCCGCCGAGACCACGGCGCCCTCGCTGCGCATCAGCACCTCGAGCACCGCGAACTCCTTGGGAGCCAGCTGGACCTCCTTGCCGTCGCGGAAGACCTCGCGGCGGTTGGGGTCGAGCTTGATGCCGGCGCGCTCCAGGACCGGCGGCAGGGGCACGCTGGTACGGCGGCCGAGGGCCCGCACGCGCGCGATCAGCTCGCTGAAGGCGAACGGCTTGGGCAGATAGTCGTCGGCGCCGATCTCCAGGCCCTCGACCCGGTCGCTGACGTCGCCGGAGGCGGTGAGCATCAGCACCCGCGTGGGCATGCCCAGCTCCACGATCCGGCGGCAGACGTCGTCACCGTGCACGAGCGGGAGGTCGCGGTCGAGGACGACCACGTCGTAGTCGTTGACGCCGATGCGCTCCAGGGCGGCCGCACCGTCGTACACGACGTCGACGGCCATGGCCTCCCGGCGCAGTCCGGTGGCCACCGCATCGGCGAGCAGCTGCTCGTCCTCGACGACGAGTACGCGCACGTCGCTTGTCCTTCCTGTGTCCACCCGCGTAGCGCGCCGCGGGCGCGTGCGGGCAGGGGTCTGCGTTGGGGTGTGACCCCCATCCTGCCCTTTTCGGCCATAAGTCGGCTGTAAGGCGGTCCCCGGGACCGCAGGGACGGGGGTTGCGGGGCGGGAATACGAGAATTTCTCCCGCGGTTAGGTTTCCCCGGAGGGGAGCGGGGGGAGGACGGCTTTACACCCCGCGATCACGCTCTGCATGTGCCGCAGCACCATGCGGCACTCCGCCTTCCGCTTCGCAGAGCGGGCGTGGGTGTCCGGCACCGTCGCCGCCCGGCCGGGCAGCGCTGGGCACCCGCGAGAGACGTGATCGCCCCTTCCATACGGCACACCCCCGTGCCACCGACCCACGACCCAGGACGAGGGGGCGCAGCATGGACGCTTTCACCTCAGGACTTCTGCAGCGCATAAGGGCGACCGAGTCCGACCTTTCGCGGGCTCGTGACGAGGGCGACGACTTCCTTGTCGAAGTGGAGCAGGCGGAACTCGACGACCTGCGACGCCTCGCCGCCGAACACGGCGTGGAGGTCGGCGCGTCACGCGTCTGACCGGCCCGAGCGCGACGAGGGACCCCGGCGAATCCAGCGCCGGGGTCCCTTCGCGTGCGGCCGGCGCCCGGGCCGGGCCCCGGACCGGGTCAGTCGTGCCACGCCCCGAAGTCCTCCAGCAGCCGCTGGAGCTGTTCGAAGACGCCCGGGGTACCCGCGACCGTCAGCTCCCGTGAGAGCCGCTCTCCGGGCCGCCCGCCGGTCAGCGCGCCGGCCTCCCGGGCGATGAGGTCCCCGGCCGCGAAGTCCCACGGGTTCAGGCCCCGCTCGTAGTACCCGTCGAGCCGGCCGCAGGCCACGTCGCACAGGTCCACCGCCGCCGATCCGCCGCGCCGGATGTCCCGCACCAGCGGGATCAGCCGGGCGGCCAGCTCGGCCTGGTGGGCGCGGACGTCGGCGACGTAGTTGAAACCGGTGGAGACCAGCGCCTGGT
>NZ_JACBWZ010000063.1 GCF_013870595.1 Streptomyces sp. WELS2
CGCCCTACTCGTGGATCAGCGGCGGGGCGTGCGCCCGGGACGGCGCTCGGCCGACCCGGTTCCCGGCTCGTCGGGTACGTCAGACACGGGCGGACCAGACCGGACCGTCGGGGTAGGTGTACTCCTTCAGGGACTCCGGGCGCAGCTGTGCGCCGAGTCCGGGCCGCAGGGGCGCGAGGTAGTGGCCGCCGGCGATGCGCACCGGGTCGACGAAGTGCTCGTGGAGGTGGTCGACGTACTCGATGACCCGGTCCTCGGTCGTGCCGGAGACCGCGATGTAGTCGAACATCGCGAGGTGCTGCACCATCTCGCACAGGCCGACACCGCCGGCGTGCGGGCAGACCGGCACTCCGAACTTGGCGGCGAGCAGCAGGATCGCGATGTTCTCGTTGACCCCGCCGACCCGGGCGGAGTCGATCTGCACGATGTCGACGGCTCGCGCCTGGAGCAGTTGCTTGAAGACGACACGGTTGGCGACGTGCTCTCCGGTGGCGACCTTGACGGGGCCGACGGCCTCGCGTACGGCGGCGTGGCCGAGGATGTCGTCCGGGGAGGTGGGTTCTTCGATCCAGTACGGCCGGTACGGGGCCAGGGCGCGCATCCAGTCGATCGCCGCCCCGACGTCCCACCGCTGGTTGGCGTCCACCGCGATGCGGACGGTGTCGCCGACCGTCTCCCGTGCGGTGCGCATGCGTCGTACGTCGTCCTCCAGGGACGCTCCGACCTTCAGCTTGATCTGGGTGAATCCTTCGGCGACGGCCTCCCGGGCCAGGCGGGCCAGCTTCTCGTCGGAGTAGCCGAGCCAGCCGGGTGTCGTGGTGTAGGCGGGGTAGCCGCGGTCGAGCAGGCGCGCGACGCGTGCCCGGCGGCCCGGTTCGGCGTCCCTCAGGATCCGCAGTGCCTCCTGGGGGGTGAGCGCGTCGCTGAGCCAGCGGAAGTCGACCTGCGCGACCAGTTCTTCGGGTGACATCTCGCCGAGGAAGCGCCAGACGGGCTTGCCGGCGCGTTTGGCCGCGAGGTCCCAGGCGGCGTTGACGACCGCGCCCGTCGCCATGTGCATCGCGCCCTTCTCCGGCCCCAGCCAGCGCAGTTGAGGGTCGTGGACGAGGCTGCGGGCGAAGGCGCCGAGATCGCCGCAGACCTCGTCCACGGACCGGCCGACGACGTACGGGGCGAGGGCCGCGATGGCGGCGGCCTGGACGTCGTTGCCCCGGCCGGTGGTGAAGGCCAGCGCGTGGCCTTCCAGCCCGTCGGGGGCGTCGGTGCGCAGCACGGCGTAGGCGGCCGAGTAGTCGGGTTCGGGGTTCATCGCGTCCGACCCGTCGAGATGCTCGGATGTCGGGAAGCGGACGTCGTGGACGTCCAGGGCGATGACGCGGGCGGATTCCGCAGGCGGAGGGGCGGCGGAGGACATGGCGGCTCCTGGAGAGGCAGGGAAATGGGGCCCCGCGGCAAAGGGGGGACGGCTCGAGGGAGTTGGGCGCCACACGGGCGGTCGCGGATGCGGCTGCGGATGCGGCCCGGCCGGTTCACTCCTGTGCCTGGCCGCCCGTGACGCGTGAGATGGTCAGCGCGACCAGAATGATCAGACCGTTGAGCGCTCCGATCCACTGGGCGGGGACGCCGGCCAGGGTGAGCACGTTCTGGATCAGGAAGAGCAGCAGGATGCCGCTGAAGGCCCCGAACACCGTCCCCTTGCCGCCGTTGAGGCTGATCCCGCCGATCACGGCGGCGGCGAAGACGGTGAAGATGTAGCCGTTGCCCTGGGCGGAGGCGACCGAGGCGAGGCGTCCCGAGAGCAGCAGCCCGGCGAGGGCGGCCAGCACGCTGCCGGTGACGATGACGATCCACAGCACCCGGTCGGTGCGGATGCCGGCGGCCTTCGCGGCGTCGACGTTCCCGCCGATGGCGTAGAGCGAGCGGCCGAAGCCGGTCCAGCCGAGGACGACGACGGCGACGGCGAACAGGATGAGGCAGATCCAGATGGAGGCGGGCACCCCGCCCCACTGGGCGGTACCCGGGTACAGCATGGACTCCGGCAGCTGGAAGAAGGTCTGGCCGCCGGAGATGCCGGTGAGGACGCCGCGCAGCACGATCAGCATGCCCAGGGTGACGATGAAGCCGTTGAGCCCGAAGCGGATGATCAGAAGGGCGTTGACCACGCCGACCAGGGCTCCGGCGGCGAGGGTGACGGGGACGGCCCAGGCGCCGGGCAACAGGCCGAGACCGTGTCCCGGGCCCGCCGGCACGACCAGCCACGCCGCGACGCCGGGGGCCAGACCCATGGTGGACTCCAGGGACAGGTCCATCTTCTTGACGATCAGGATCATCGTCTGGGCGAGGACCAGCAGCGCCATCTCCGACATGGTCTGCAGCACGTTGATCAGGTTGTCCGCTTGCAGGAACACCGGATTGACGATCTGGCCGACGACCGCGATGATCACGATCGCGGGTACGAGGGCGAGGTCGCGCAGCCGGGCGACGCGTATCCGGCCGCGGAACAGCCCCTTCCGCCGGGCGGCGGGCCCGGTACTCCCCGGGGCGGACGAGTCCGCGAGGACCGTGTCAGGCATCGAGGTCCACTCCCTCCATCGCGGCCACCAGGTCGTGGTCGTGCCAGCCGCGGGCCGTCTCCGAGGTCACACGGCCCTGGAACATCACCAGAATCCGGTCGCACATGCGCAGGTCGTCGAGTTCGTCGGAGGCGATGAGCACTCCCGTCCCGGTGCCCGCGGTCTCCTCGACCTTGCCGAGGAGGAACTCCTTGGAGCGCACGTCCACGCCGGCGGTCGGGTTGATCAGGACCAGCAGCCGGGGGTCGTCGGCGAGGGCGCGCGCCATGACGACCTTCTGCTGGTTGCCCCCGGAGAGGGCCGAGACGGGCAGTCCGGGACCCGGGGTCTTGATCGACAAGTTCCCGATGAGAGTCCTCGCCAGCCGGTCCCGGCGACGGCGGCTGAGGAACCCGTGGCGTCCGAGCCGCCTGGGCACGGACAAGGTGGCGTTGTCCGCGATCGACATGTCCGGCACTAACCCTTGGTGATGGCGGTCCCGCGGGACGAATCCGGCGCCGGCCGCGAGCGCGGCCGGCACACTGCCGGGCCGTGGCCGCCGCCCGGCGATCTCCACCGTTCCGGACACGGCCGCGCGCAGCCCTACGACGGACTCGGCGACCTCCGTGCGCCCGCTGCCGGCGGACCCCGCGAGCCCGACGATCTCGCCGGCGGCCACCCGGAAGGTGACGTCGTCATAGGTCTCGCCGGTCAGGCCCCGCACACTCAGCGCGGCCACCGCGTCGGTGCGGGCGGTGCTCACCCGTCCCGCGTGCCGGTCCACGGCCGCCTCGCCGGTCATGGCGGCGACGAGTTCGGTGCGCGCCAGGCTCCGGACGGGCGCGGTCAGGACGTGGCGGGCGTCCCGGTACACCGTCACCGTGTCGCAGATGTCGTAGATCTCTTCCAAGTGGTGGCTGATGAAGAGGAAAGTGACGCCCTGGTGTTGCAGGTCCCGGATCCGCTCGAAGAGCCGGTTGATCGCCGCGCCGTCGAGTTGGGCGGTGGGTTCGTCGAGGACGATGAACCGGGCGCCGAAGGACAGGGCGCGCGCGATCTCGACGAACTGGCGTTGCTCGACGTTCAGTTCGCCGGCCTCGGTCTGCGGGTCCACGTCCACGGACCAGGCCGACAGCAGATCCCGCGCGCGGCGGCGTACCGTCTGCCAGCGGATCAGCCCGCCCCGTCCGTGGTCGTGCCGGTTGAGGAAGAGGTTCTCGGCGACGGTCAGTGTGGGGATGATCGTCGACTTCTGGTAGACGCAGGCGACGCGCCGTCGCCACGCGTCGCGGTCCGTGAGCCGGGGGGCCGGGGCACCGCCGAAGGCGACCGTGCCCTCGTCCGGGGCCAGCAGCCCGGTGAGGACGGACACCAGCGTCGACTTGCCGGCTCCGTTGCGGCCGACGAGCGCGTGGGTCTCGCCGGCCCGGACGGTGATCCGGGCGCCGTCCAGGGCCACCGTCGGACCGAATCGTTTCACGATGCCCGCCGCCTCGACGACGGGTGGGTCCGCCGGGACCCGCCCGCTGTCCGCCGGGGCGGGCGCGGGACTCACTGGTCGATTTCCCTCGCTCATCTCAGCCGCCTTGTGTCCGTGTGCCGTTGCGGGTCCGCGCGACCGTCAGCGGACGTGGTTGCCCCACAGGGAGGTGTCGTCGCTCCTGACGCTGGGGACGCCGCCGTAGGTACCGCCGTCGGCGGTGACGAGCGGAGCGGGGAGCCGGTCCTCCAGCAGGCCCTCGCGCACCCGGACGATGGTGCTGTCGTGGTCGGTCCTGCCGGGCTTGAACGTCTTCCCGTCGACCGCGGCCCTCAGGTAGTAGAGGGCGTACTCGGCGTAGAGGTCGGCCGGCTGGGAGACCGTGGCGTCGATCCTGCCCGCGGCGATGGACGCGAGTTCCTCGGGGATGCCGTCGTTGGAGACGACGTACACGTGCTTCTTGTCCTTCGGCCCGGTCAACAGACCCTTTTGCTTGAGGACTTGCAGGGTGCCGGACAGGGCGAAGCTGGACTGCATGTAGACGCCCTTGATGTCCGGGTGCGCGGTCAGGTCGGTCTGGAGCTTCTGCGCGGCCACGGCGCCGTCCCAGTTGGTGGCTTCCGCGAACACCTTGATGTCCGGATAGCGGGCCCTCATGCACGCGTTGAACGCGTCCGTGCGGTCACGGCCGTTGATGGAGTCCAGGCCGCCCTGGAGCATGACGACCTTCCCCTTGCCGCCGAGTTCGGTGCCGAGGTACTTGCACGCCTTCTCGCCGTACGCGCGGTTGTCGGCGCGGATCACCATGAAGACCTTGCCGCTGTCGGGCCGGGTGTCGACGGTGACGACCGGGATTCTCTTCGCCTCCAACTGTGCCAGCGTCGGCGCGATCGCGGCGGTGTCCTGAGGGGCCATGGCGATGCCCTTGACGCCCTGGCTGATGAACGTCTGGGCGTCGGCGGCGAGTTTGGCCACGTCGTTCTGCGAGTTGGTGGTCTTGAGACCGAGGCCCAGCTGCCGCGCGTACGTCGGTGTGTACCTGATGTACGAGTTCCAGAAGTCGGTGTCGGAGCGGGGATAGTCGACCCCGATCAGCGGTCCGTCGCCCGAGGCGGTCGCGGAGTTGCCACAGGCGTTGAGCAGCGTCAGCACGGACAGGGCGGAGAGGGTGGAGCAGAGCACGACTCTGAGTCTCATGGGCGCTTCTCCTTGCGCTGGTCCCGGAACGGAAGAGGGTTCGTTCGCCTGGACGGCATGCGTTCGCCACCACCCGGAGACATGAGATGTATGTATAGGGCCGGCTCGGACAACTGTCCAGGGGCTGGACACGCATGGCTCGAAAACCCAGATCGGCACGCTCCCGTGGTTCGACCGGCGAAGACGGGGGCATTTCATTCATCCCATCAATCCAGAAGGACAGCCGCCGGGGTGCGCGGGAACGCCCGTGGGGTGAAGGCTCATACATCTGATCTCCGGTCGCACATCTCGCCGCGTTTTGCCATGTACGGGTCATTGACCGGGCAGTGGGGCGCCTTTAACGTCAGATCTCTCGTGCCTTGAGGTCACCGCGTCCGATCCGGAGGTTCCCATGCCAGCGTCTCCCCACAGCCGTCGCGTGTTCCTCACGGTGCTCGGCGCCACCGGAGCGTCCCTCGGCCTGGCGGGCCGCTCCGACGCGCTGGGCGGCGTCAGCATCCCCGGCCCGGCCGGCTACACCCCCGACTGGGCGTCGGTGGACCAGCACCCGCCCGCTCCGGAGTGGTTCCAGGACGCGAAGTTCGGCATCTACTTCCACTGGGGCGTCTTCAGCGTCCCGGCGTACGACAACGAGTGGTACCCGCGCAACATGTACATCGGCGGTTCACGCGCCAACACCCACCACACCAGCGTCTACGGTGAGCCGGCGGCGTGGCCGTACCACAACTTCATCAACGGTGCCCGGGACAAGGCCGGGAACTTCGTGCAGTTCGCGCCCAGGCTGAAGTCGGCCGGCGGAAACTTCGACCCCGACGAGTGGGCACAGCTGTTCGCCGACGCGGGCGCCAGGTTCGCCGGGCCGGTCGCCGAGCACCACGACGGCTTCTCGATGTGGAACAGCGGTGTCAACGAGTGGAACTCGGTGGCCAAAGGCCCCCGGCTGGACCTCCTCCGGCTGCACGCGGACGCGATCCGCGCCAGGGGCATGAAGCTGATGGTGGCCATGCACCACGCCTACAACTTCACCGGCTTCTACGACAACGCCCCCGCGCAGCCCACCACCACGCTGAAGAAGCTCTACGGACAGCTCGGCGCCGCCGCCGAGAACCAACTGTGGTACGACAAGCTCAAGGAGATCATCGACGGGTACCAGCCGGACATCCTGTGGCAGGACTTCAATCTCTCCCACGTGGACGAGGAGCAGCGGCTCAAGTTCCTGTCCTACTACTACAACCGCGCCGTCGCCTGGGACAAGGAGGTCGTCGCCACCTACAAGGACGGCTTCGACAACAGGGGCGAGGTGTACGACTTCGAACGCGGCGGTCCGGCCGACATCCAGTCTCCGTACTGGCTGACGGATGACAGCATCTCCAGCTCCAGCTGGTGCTACACGGACGGCATCGGCTACTACTCGCTGCCCGCCATGCTGCACTCGCTGATCGACCGGGTCAGCAAGAACGGCAACATGGTGCTGAACATCGCCCCGACCGCCGACGGCACCATCCCCAGCGGACAGCGCGACATCCTGCTGGGCATCGGCGACTACCTGAAGCGTTTCGGCGAGTCCGTCTACGCCACCCGCGCCTGGACCGTCTACGGCGAAGGCCCGACCAAGATGGGCGGCGGCTCCTTCACCACTCCGCGACCCGGCACCAGCGCCGACATCCGCTTCACCCGCGACAAGGCGAACAGGGTTCTCTACGCGACCGTGCTGGGCTGGCCCGGCAGCACCTTCACCATCGGCACCCTGGCCTCCGGCAGGATCGACCTCGGCACGCTCACCTCGGTCCAGTTGCTCGGCCCCGGCGCCGGCGACTACACCAGCCTGCCCGGCCGGACCCAGGACGGCTCAGGACTGCACATCGCCATGCCGTCGTCGAGTGCTCCGTTCAGCGCGCCGGCGTACGTGGTGAAGCTGACCTTCTCCGGGCAGATCCCCGCACTGGGCGGGGGCGGCCTCCCCACCGCGTGGGCCAGGATCAGCAATGTCACCAGCGGCCTGGCCCTGGACGGCGGCGGCAACGTCGCCTCCGGGTCGGTGCTCAAGTCGTGGAGCTTCGACGGCAGTACGAACCTCCAGTGGCAGTTGGTCGGCCTGGGCAGTGGCTGGTACCGCATCGTCAACCGGACCAACGGCATGGTCGCCGACAGCTGGGGCAACAGCGCCAACGGCGCGGACGCCCGCCAAGCGCCCTGGAACGGGGGCGCCAATCAGCAGTGGCGGCTGGTGGACATGGGTGCCGGCCGCTATCAGATCGTCAACCGCGGCACGGGCACGGCCCTGGACGGCCGCGGCAACGTCGCGTCCGGTTCCACGGTGGGCCTGTGGGCGCCCGACAGCAGCACGAACCTCCAGTGGACCATCACCGCCCTCTGATCCGGACGACAGGCGACGCGCCTCGGAACCGATGATGTCCGGCCGGGCCCGGTCGCGGACACATGTTCCCTATCCCAGGCCGTAGACCCGTGAGGCGGTGCCGCCGAACACCTGCGCCGCCTCGTCGGGCGTGCAGCCGGACAGCAGCTCCTCATGGGACGCGAACACGCGCGCGTAGTCCGCCGCGAGCAAGCAGACCGGCCAGTCGGAGCCGGCCATCAACCGGCCGGGTCCGAACGCCTCCAGCGCGACGTCCGCGTAGGGCCGCAGGTCGTCCACCGTCCATGTCGCCCAGTCGCCCTGGGTGACCAGGCCGGACAGCTTCGCCACCACGTTGGGCTGCTGCGCCAGCGCGCCGATCCGGTCGGCCCACGGGCGCAACGCCCTACCCGCCACGTCGGGTTTGGAGAGGTGGTCGAGGACGAAGAGCAGGTCGGGAACAGCCCTTGCCGCCTCCAGTGCCGCGGGCAGCTGGTGCGGCAGGGTGAGCAGGTCGTAGACCAGCCCGGCGTCGCGCACCGCGCGCAGTCCGGCGAGGACATCGGGCCGCACCAGCCAGCGCGGGTCCGGTTCGCCCTGCACCAGATGGCGCACCCCGGCCAGGAAGCGCCCGCCGGGCCCCGCCCGCAGCCCGGCCAGGACGTCGGCGACGTCCGGCGCGGTGAGGTCCACCCAGCCGACGACACCGGCGATCAGGGGCGAGTCCGCGGCCAGCGCCAGAAACTCCGCCGTCTCCCCCAGGTCGGGCAGTACTTGGACCAGCACCGTGCGCCCCACTCCGGCCGAGGCGGTCGCCGCGCGCAGGTCGGCCTCGGTGAAGTGGCGCCGGATCGGCGTCATCTCCTCGCCGGCCAGCCACTCGTGGGGACGTGCGGCCGGGTTCCACAGGTGGTGGTGGGCGTCGACCCGGAGTGGACGGTGGCCGGGAGACGGAGACGCGTGCATCGAGCAGTCCTTCCGCTTCGGGTCCGCCCGCGGCGCTGCGCTCGGCGGGCTCCGGCCAGGGTATGCCGGTACGGCACCGTACTCGTATGACTCAACTCCGTTGCCCGTCCGGGCTGTTACGCGAAAGCCGCTGTCGCCGCTCGGACTCCGCACGAACGCCGGCCCGGCCGGCGGGACGGTCGGCGCGTCCGGGAATCGCGGACGGCGTCCGGTCCTCGCCCGACGGCTCGCGACCGCCGCCTCGTGGGCCCCGGAAAGCAATCGACCACCGGGGACGGCACTCGACCCATTGATAGGGTCTCTCCGGTTCACAGGTCGATCAGGGGTCGCCGACCGCGCGGACTTTCCTGATCAACCACGCTCACACCGGCTGCGACCGAAGTATGATGTCTTGATCCCGCCGCGCTCCGAGGGGTTTTTGTGGCACTGACCGACGAGGCGATCGCGAAGATCCGGTCCCTGATCCAGTCCGGTGAACTGCCGCCCGGCGCGCGTCTTCCTCCCGAACCTCGGCTGGCCGCCCAGATGGGCCTGTCCCGCAGCGGCGTGCGGGAGGCGGTGAAGGTCCTGGAGTCGGCCCGCGTGCTCGACGTGCGCCGCGGTGACGGCACATACGTCACCAGTCTCGCCCCGCACCTGCTGCTGGAGGGGCTCGGCCTGGCCGTGGAACTGCTGCGCGACGACACCCTGCTGGAGGTCATGGAGGTCCGTCGCCTGCTGGAACCGATGGCGACGGGCTTGGCCGCGGTCCGGATGAGCGAGGGGGACCTGGACACCCTGGGCAAGATCCTCGAGGACATGCGCGCCGCCCGGGACGACGCGGAACTGCTGATCCAGTACGACACGGCCTTCCACCGCACCGTCATCGCCGCGACCGGGAACGAGACGCTGACCTCGCTGTTGGAGGGGCTGTCCAGCCGGACCATCCGGGCCAGGGTGTGGCGCGGTTTGATCGAGGGCAACGCCTCGCACGTCACCCTGGCCGAGCACGAGGCCATCTACAACGCCCTGTGCGCCCGCGACCAGTTGCTCGCGCAGTCCAGCGCCATGCTGCACGTCAACACCTCGGAGGTGTGGCTGCGCGCGGTGCTGGCCCGCTCCTCGGAACCGGACGACGGGTAGGGTCCGGTCCGCACGCCCGCGCGTCGTGCGGAACGCGGCCGCGCCCCGACGCGATACGCGCTCCTCGTCAGGGGGTCCGGTCCACGCGGCCGGCCCTGCCCGTTCCCCTGCTCGAAGCCCAGGCAGGCCCCGAAGCAACACCGCAGGCGTGATTGACGCTGTGGCATGACCATGCAACGCTGCGCGGGAGCGCTCCCACCACTGTCCCGCCCAGCCCAGGAGCAGCCCATGACCTCTCCCTTCCCAGCCGTCCGGCATCGTCTTCGCGTGGCGGCCATCGGCCTGGTGACGGCCCTGACCCTCGCCGGCACGCTGACCGACGCCACCGGAGCCGCGGGGCCCACGCGTACCGCGGCCGTGCCCACGGCGGCCACCGCCGGCTCCCCGGTCCGGGTCAACCAGCTCGGGTACCTCCCGGACGGTCCGAAACGCGCCACCGTCGTCAGCTCGTCGGCGCAACCGCTGGCGTGGCAGCTGGTCGACGCCTCCGGCCGGACCGTCGCCTCCGGCGCCACGACTCCGCGCGGCACCGACGCGGCGTCCGGCGACTCCACCCACCTGGCCGACTTCACGTCGTACAGGGGGACCGGGAAGGGCTTCCGCCTGGTGGTGGACGGGCAGGGCAGCCCGGCCTTCGACATCCGTGCCGGTCTCTACAGCCCGCTGTTCTCGGACTCGATGTCCTTCTTCTACCAGCAGCGCAGCGGCACACCGATCGAGGCCTCCCTCGCCGGAGCGGCGTACGCGCGGCCGGCCGGACACCTGGGCGTGGCGCCCAACACGGGTGACACACAGGTGCCCTGTCAGGCCGGTGTCTGCGACTACTCCCTCGACGTCCGCGGCGGCTGGTACGACGCGGGCGACCAGGGCAAGTACGTGGTGAACGGCGGCATTTCCACCTGGCTGCTGGTCGACTCCTACGACCGGGCGGTACGTGCGGGCACGGCCAAGGCCCTCGGCGACTCCACGCTGCGCGTGCCCGAGCGCGGCAACCGTGTGCCGGACGTGCTCGACGAGGCCCGCTGGGAACTGGAGTTCCTGCTGCGCATGCAGGTGCCGGACGGGCGGCCGTACGCCGGCATGGCCTTCCACAAGATCCATGACGCCGGCTGGACGGCGTTGCCCACCCGTCCCGACCAGGACCCGCAGCCGCGTGAACTGCACCGGCCCTCCACGGCGGCCACCCTCAACCTCGCGGCGACGGCCGCGCAGTGCGCCCGGGTGTACGCCCCGTTCGACCGGGTGTTCGCGGCGCGCTGCCTGACCGCCGCCCGCAAGGCCTGGGCCGCCGCAAAGGCGAACCCCGGCATGATCGCGCCGGACTCCGACAGCACGGGCGGCGGCGCGTACGGCGACGGGCAGGTGAGCGACGAGTTCTACTGGGCGGCGGCCGAACTGTACGCGACCACCGGGGAGAGGACGTACCGCGACGCCGTCACCTCCTCTCCATGGCACACGTCCTCGGACGTGTTCACCTCCTTCGGCTTCGGGTGGGCCGAGACCGCGGCCCTCGGTCGTCTCACCCTCGCCACCGTGCCGAACGGGTTGCCGGCCCGGGACGTGGCCCGGCTGCGGGCCTCCGTCGCGTCCGCCGCCGACGGCTACCTCACCACCTTGAGCACCCAGGGCTATCCGGCCCCGATTCCCGCGTCGGCGTACGTCTGGGGCTCCAACAGCCAGGTCGCGAACAACGCCCTCGTCATGGGGGTCGCCTATGACCTGACCCGGCTACGGCGCTACCGTGACGGCGCCGTGGAGGCGATGGACTATCTGCTGGGCCGCAATACGCTCGGGACGTCCTACGTGACCGGCTACGGCACCCGGTACTCCCACAACCAGCACCACCGGTTCTGGGCGCACGAGTACGACGCCTCGCTGCCCAACCCGCCCGCGGGCGCCCTGGCGGGCGGACCCAACAGCGCCCTTCAGGACCCCGTGGCCGAGGAGCGGTTGCCCGGGTGCCGTCCGGCGGCCTGCTATGTGGACGACATCGGTTCGTACTCGACCAACGAGGTCGCCATCAACTGGAACGCTCCCCTGGCCTGGCTGGCCGCCTTCGCCGCCGGGCCCCGGCACAACTCCTGAGCGCACGACGGCGGTTCGCGCCCTGATCGGCACCCGCTCAATACATCAGATGTTTTTGCCGGTGCCACGTTCGGCCGCAAGGACTGTTTCCCGCATTCGCCGGACTGTCCACCGGAAGTGTCATCCGTGCCCCGCGTCACCGCGGGGCACGGCACGGAATACTCGTTGAAGCCGTCCACCTGCTGCTTTCCGAAGTACAGGACTGCTTCTGCCAGTTCGGCATCCCTCGGCATCGGAACGGAACAGCAGGGGGTGGACACACCGGCCCCCATCCACAGCCTTGACAGGCCGTCAGGCCAGACATCCAATGGAAGCGGCGCCGGCTCGGCCACTCCCGTCGCCGGCCGACCGCCCCGCCACATGCCCCGCCCCGCCGTGGCCCCGCACGACGGACAGCGCGCGCCGTATCCGGGGATCTGCCCGCCCACGCACGGCGAAGGCCGGCACCGGCCCGGCGGTGTCCATGTCTCTCCCCCCACACCTACAGGAGGACCCGCATGCGCAGACTCGCCCGCGCGGTACTGTCGGCGGCGCTGACCGCCGCCGCGCTTCCCCTCACCCTGTTCCTGAGCGGCCCTCCGGCTCAGGCGCTCGACAACGGCCTGGCCCGTACCCCCCAGCTGGCCTGGAACGACTGGAACAGCTTCGGTTGCAACGTCAGTGACACCCTGGTCCGGCAGACCGCCGACGCCATGGTGTCCAGCGGCATGGCGGCGGCCGGCTACACCTACGTCAACATCGACGACTGCTGGTCCGAGCGCTCGCGCGACTCGTCCGGCAACCTCGTCCCCGACCACACCAAGTTTCCCAACGGCATGAAGGCGCTGGCCGACTACGTGCACGGCAAGGGGCTGAAACTGGGCATCTACTCCTCGGCCGGCACCACGACCTGCGCCGGCTATCCCGCGAGTCTGGGCAACGAGCAGCGCGACGCCAATACCTGGGCGTCATGGGGCATCGACTACCTGAAGTACGACAACTGCGGGGACCATCAAGGCCGCAGTGGGCAGGACCGCTACACCGCGATGCGCGACGCGCTGGCCAAGACCGGGCGCCCGATACTGTTCGCGATCTGCAACTGGGGCAGCGACAACGTCGGCCAGTGGGGACCGGCCACCGGCAACTCATGGCGCACGACCGGTGACATCTCCGCCAACTGGGGCTCGGTCACGGGCATCCTCGACGCCCAGCCGGCCTACGCCGGCATCTCCAAGCCGGGTGCCTGGAACGACCCCGACATGCTCGAGGTCGGCAACGCCGGCCTGTCCGACACCGAGGCAAGGGCCCACTTCAGCTTGTGGGCCCTGCTGAACGCCCCCCTCATCGCCGGCAACGACCTGCGCACGATGAGCGCCGCCACCCGGTCCGTCCTGACCAACCGCGAGGTCATCGCCGTCGATCAGGACTGGGGTGGCCGGCAGGGCAACCGGATCGCCGACTACGGCGACACGGAGGTGTGGACCAAGCCGATGTCCAACGGCGCGGTCGCCGTCATCCTGCTCAACCGCGGGAGCGGCACGGCCACCGTGTCCACCTCCGCCACGCAGATCGGTCTCGGCCCGGCGTCGAGTTACTCCGTCCGTGACCTGTGGGCACACACCACCGGCAGCACCTCCGGGACGATCAGTGCCTCCGTGCCCGCGCACGGCGCGGCGATGTACCTGGTCTCCGGGGGTTCGGGCACGGGCGGCACGACCTCCGCGCTGCGGAGCCAGAGTTCGGGCCGGTGCCTGGATGTCACAGGCGCGGCCACGGCCAACGGCACGCTCACCGAGATCTGGGACTGCAACGGCGGCGACAACCAGCGGTTCACCTCGACGTCCGCCGGAGAGCTGCGCGTCTACGGCGACAAGTGCCTGGACATTCCCGACGGCGCCACCGCCAACGGCACCCCTGTCGAGATCTGGGACTGCAACGGCGGCGGCAACCAGCAGTTCCGCCTCGGTTCCGACGGCAGCATCACCGCGACCGGCTCCGGCAAGTGCCTGGACGTGCCGGGCGGTGCCACCGCCAACGGCACCAAGGTCCAGATCTGGGACTGCAACGGCGGCACCAACCAGAAGTGGAGCCGGGTCTGACCGGTTCCCGGCTCGATGGCGGCCGCGGTCGACTTCCTAGCCGTGGAAGGTCGCGACCTCTTCGAGCGCGGCCCGCTCGGTCGTGATGTGGTTCACGGGCGCGGCCTCGTCGGCATAGCCGAAGGAGATGCCCACGAGCAGCCGCCCCGCCGTGACGGCGAGTTCGGCGCGCACCGTGTCGGCGTAGAAGCTCAGCAGCCCCTGCGGACAGCTCGCCACCCCGTACGCGGTCATCGCCAGCAGCAGCGTCTGCATGTAGGCGCCGACGTCGGCGGCCGACCGGGACCCGCCGTCCCCGGTGACGAACAGGAACGCGGCGTGCGGCGCGCCGTAGAAGCGCAGGCTCTGCGCGTCGTAGGCCGCTCGCGCCTCGTGGTCGTCGGGGCCGATGCCCAGCGCTCCGTAGAGGCGGGTGCCGAACGCCGACCGGCGCGCCTGGTGCACCTGTGTGTACATGTCCTCGGAATACGGGAAGTCGGCCGAGGTGCGGTGTGCGGCGTGAGCGGCCTGCAAGGCGTCGGCCAGGCGCTCGCGCGCGGCGCCGCTGACCACCTCCACCCGCCACGGCTGCGCGTTGGAGTTGGACGGCGCGGCGCCGGCCAGCGAGAAGATCGCGCGCATCGTGTCCTCGGGCACGGCGTCCGGACGGAAGGCGCGGGTCGCGTGGCGGCCACGTATCAGCTTCTCCGCGCAGTCGCTCAGCTCTGTTGGGACCAACGGGCTCATGGAACGCTCCTCTACGGCAAACGATGTAAACGGAAACGTTTACTTTGTGGATGCCACGGACCCTAACAGACGCCACCCACCGAGGTAAACGCAGACGTATACTTGGCGCATGAGTGCGACGACTACGGCCCCCGCGGGGCGCGGGCGGGGCGGGCGGGAGCGCATCCTGGCCGCCGCCGCACGGCTGTTCGCGGTCCAGGGGATCAACGCGACCGGCATGGAGCAGGTCGCCGAGGCGGCGCCGGTGTCCAAGCGGACGCTCTACGCCCACTTCCGGACCAAGAGCGACCTGGTCGTCGCCCACCTCCAGGACCTCGCCTCGTCCGGGGCGACCCTGGAGAGCGTGCTGACCCGCGAGGACATCCCGCCGCGGGAGCGGATCCTCGGACTGTTCGACCAGCCCGCGCCGGAAGAGGTACCCGTGCGCGGCTGCCCGTTCATCGACGCCGCGGCGGAGTTCCCCGACCCGGACAGCGCGGTCCACTCCTACGCCCGCGAGCAGAAGCTACGTATGGTGGAGCTGGTCACCGCACTGGTGACCGAGCTGGGCTGCCGCGAGCCGGCCGCACTCGCCGAACAGTTGGTCACCCTCGCGGACGGGGCGGCCAGCCGCGCCATGGTGCTGGGCGAACCGGACTACGGCCGGCACGCTCGGGGAGCAGCGGAGATCCTTCTCGCCCACGCCCTCGCCGGGTGACGCATCGGCCGAGCCGCCCACCCTAGCCCGCCCCGCCCGCAAGTGACCTGACACACATACGATGCGCGGCCAGGCCGCGTCCGCCGGATCGGTGACCTCGGGCCCGGGAGCACACCTCGCGTTCTCGGTGGCGGGAAGGCGGCGCCGACGGTCAGCCGGTTCCCCCTCGGGATACGCCGAGAGGGGAGCCGTACCGGTCCAGGATCCCCTCGACGGCCCTCATCAGCCGGTCCCCCGCCCGGTCGATGCTTCCGTTCTGCGTGCTGACCTGCGCGCCTTCGAGTACGAAGGTGATCTCGGCCGCGGCCTGCTCCGGGTCGGACAGCCCGGCCTCGGCGCACATGCCGACCAGTCTGCGGGTCTGCCGGGCCTTGTGCTCCTCGATCACTCGCCGTGCGGGATCGGAGCGGTCGGGCAGTTCGGCGAGGGAGTTGATGAACGGGCACCCCCGGTGCGAGATGCCCGGCAGCCCTCCGGCGATGAAACGGGCCAGGCCGAGGATCTGCTCCCTGGGCCGGCCGGGGTGTTCGGCCTCGGCCCGGTCGAAGGCCGCCTGGTAGTCGGCGGCGACGATCCGCAGCCACTCCGCGACCAGTGCGTCCTTGGTTTCGAAGTGCCGGTAGATCGCCATTTTGGTGGTCTCGGCCCGCTCGGCGATCGTCTGGACGCTCACCCGCCCGATCCCCTCGCTCTGGAAGAGCTCTTCGGCCGCATCGAGGATGCGCTCGCGAGGTGGCAGCTTGGCCACTCTGCCCGGCCTTCTGACGGTCGCTGCCATGACTACTCCGTGACGTCCGGTCCGGTGCGGGCCCCACGCCCACCGCTATGGTACCAGCCCGTCCCATGCGATACCGTTCGGTCTCATCCGAGACCTAACGGTATCGTCCTGTCTGCTGGGAGTGCAGTGAGAATTTCCGAGTACGTGAGCTACGACGCGGTCGGGCTCGCGGAGCTGGTGGCCGAAGGCGAGGTGACGGCCGCCGAAGTGGAGACAGCCGCACGGGAGGCCGTACAGGCGGTCAATCCGCGGATCAACGCCGTCGTGGAGACATGGCCGGCCGACGACACGCCCGGCCCCGGCGACGCACCGCTGGCCGGGGTGCCTTTCCTGATCAAGGACATGGGGGTCGCCATGGCCGGGAGGCGGATGGAGCTGGGCAGCCGTC
>NZ_JACBWZ010000630.1 GCF_013870595.1 Streptomyces sp. WELS2
CGTGGGCGGCGTGGTGCTCGTGAACTCGCAGTCGGACGGCAAGGACTCCACCGCGAGCGGTGAGCGGGCCGAGGACGACCAGGATCAGGACATAGGCGGTGGCCAGCGGGCCGAGGTCGGAGTCGATGCCGGAGGTGACGGCGAGTCCCGCGATGACGATGGAGAACTCGCCGCGGGCCACGAGGGTGCCGCCGGCCCGCCAGCGGCCCCGGCCGAGGATGCCCGCCCGGCGGGCCGCCCACCAGCCGGTGGCGATCTTGGTGAGGGTGGTGACGGCGGCCAGGGCGAGCGCGGGCAGCAGCACCGGCGGAATGCTCGCCGGATCGGTGTGCAGGCCGAAGAAGACGAAGAACACCGCCGCGAACAGGTCCCGCAGCGGTGCCAGCAGGTTGTGCGCGCCCTCGGCGACCTCGCCGGACAGGGCGATGCCCACCAGGAACGCGCCGACCGCCGCCGAGACCTGGAGCTGCTGGGCGACTCCGGCGACCACCAGGGTCAGGCCGAGCACCACCAGCAGCAGCTTCTCGGGGTCGTCGGTGGAGACGAAACGGGAGATGTGCCGGCCGTAGCGCACGGCCACCAGCAGCACCACACCCGCCACGCCGAGCGCGATGGCCAGCGTGAGACTGCCCGCGGCGATGCCGGTCCCGGCCAGCAGGGCGGTGACGACGGGCAGGTAGACCGCCATGGACAGGTCCTCCAGCACCAGGATGCTGAGGATCACCGGGGTCTCCCGGTTGCCGATCCGGCCCAGGTCGCCGAGGACCTTGGCGATGACCCCGGAGGAGGAGATCCAGGTGATGCCGGCCAGGACGACGGCGGCGATCGGGCCCCAGCCCAGCAGCAGGGCCATGGCGGCGCCGGGCAGGGCGTTGAGGGTGGCGTCGACGATTCCGGCCGGGTACTGGGTCTTCAGGTTGGAGACCAGGTCGCCGGCCGTGTACTCGAGGCCCAGCATCAGCAGCAGCAGGACGACGCCGATCTCGGCGCCGACGGCCACGAACTCCTCGCTGGTGCCGAGCGGCAGCAGCCCGCCCTCGCCGAAGGCCAGACCGGCCAGCAGATACAGCGGGATGGGCGAGAACCGCAGGCGGGCGGCGAGCCGGCCGAGCAGCCCGAGGCCGAGGATGATCGCGCCGAACTCGATCAGGAAGACCGCGGAGGAATGCATCGGCGCTCACTCCCGGCCGAGTATGCCGGCGGCGGCGTCCACGCCCTCGCGGGTACCGATGACGATCAGTGTGTCCCCGCCGGCCAGCCGGAAGCCGGGGCCGGGGGAGGGGATCGCCTCGGCGCGGCGCAGGACGGCCACGATCGACACGCCGGTCTCGGTGCGCATCCGGGTGTCGCCGAGCAGCCGTCCGTTCCAGTGGGAGGTCCCGGACAGCTCGATCCGTTCGGCCACCAGACCCAGCTCCGTGGTGGACAGCAGAGTGGGGCTGTGATGGGTCGGCTTGAGCGCGTCCACCAGAGCCTCCGCCTCCTGCCCGGTGAGCCGGACCGACAGCGCGCAGGCGTCGGGATCGTCGCCGCGGTAGGCGCTCAGGGTGCGCGAACCGTCCCGGTGGGCGACCACGGACAGATGCCGGTGCTCGCGGGTCGTCAGGTCGTACCGGACGCCGATGCCCGGCAACGGTGTCCTGCTCGTGCGTGCGGTGCTCATGACAGCCCCCTGCCTCCCCTTGAACGTTTCTTGGTGAAACCGTTACCCGAGCCTATCCGGAAGATGATCCTTCCGGGACGGGGTGGGGGAGGGCGGACGAGGGGGCGGGGTTTCAGGGGCGGGGGCCGCCGGCCGCTCCCTCGGCGGGGCCCGGCTGGCAGGCGGGGCACAGTTCGTGGCGTCCGTCGCGGGTGACGACGGTGCCCCAGCCGAGGCACTGCTCGCAGTCGAGCGCGAGGGCCAGATCGGGGTGGGGCGGCGGAAGGGGGCTGCGGTGGGCTCCGTGCGCCATACGGGGAACGGCTCCTTGGGATCGCGGGTTGCGCGAGGGTCGGGCTGACAACGTCGTCCGGCGACTTCCATTATGTCCTACTTTTTCCCTGCGTCTGTGGCGTGCGTCACACTTCTTGTCGGGGGTATGGGAGCAAGCGGTTCCGTTTCCGGTCCGGTGAGAGGGGCAGGCGGTGATCAAGACGGCGAGCGGAAGGAGGCGCTGATGAGCGGTGAGAGGTCCGGTGGGGAGGCCATGCCCGGGGGCGAGACGAGCGCACGGAGCGGGCCGCGGGTGCCCAGGGCCGTGGCCCGGCTGCCGCGCCAGGTCCGCGAGGAGCTGAGCCGCAGGCTGCGCCGCAACCGGCGGGCCTTCCACGCCGACGACGTCCAGGTGGTCGAGCCCCCGCTGCTGCGGCGCGCGGTCGGCGCCTCGGCGCTCGGCAACTGCATGGAGTGGTTCGACTTCGGTGTCTACAGCTACCTCGCCGCCACCATCGGCAAGGTGTTCTTCCCCGGCGCCTCCCCGGCCGCCCAGGTCATCTCCTCGTTCGCGACCTTCGCCGCCGCCTTCGTCGTACGGCCCCTCGGCGGACTCGTCTTCGGGCCGCTCGGCGACCGGATCGGCCGGCAGAAGGTGCTCGCCACCACCATGATCATGATGGCCGCGGGCACCTTCGCCATCGGGCTCATCCCCGGCTACGCCACCCTCGGCATCGCCGCGCCCGTGCTGCTCCTGCTGGCCCGCATGGTGCAGGGCTTCTCCACCGGCGGTGAGTACGGCGGGGCCACCACCTTCGTCGCCGAGTACTCCCCGGACCGCCGGCGCGGCTTCCTCTCCAGCTGGCTCGACTTCGGCACCTTCGCCGGTTACGCCCTCGGCTCGGCCCTGGTCACCGCGCTGAACCTGGCCCTGACCGACGACCAGATGCTGTCCTGGGGCTGGCGCGTGCCGTTCCTCGTCGCCGGGCCGCTCGGTGTGATCGGCCTCTACATGCGGATGAAGCTGGAGGAGTCCCCGGCCTTCCAGCAGCAGCTGGACGAACACGAGAAGGCCCTGGCGCAGGAATCGGCCGGCAGCGAGTTCAAGGACATCGTCCGCAATCACTGGCGGGCCCTGCTCGTCTGCATGGGCCTGGTGCTGCTCTACAACGTCACCAACTACATGGTCACCGGCTATCTGCCGACCTATCAGACCGAGACCCTGCACCGCTCCAGCGGCTCCGCCGACCTGCTGGTGCTGCTCGGCATGGTGTGGATCGTCGTCCTGATCACCTTCCTCGGCCGGCTCAGCGACCGGGTGGGCCGGCGGCCGCTCTACGCCGTCGGTGCCGCCGCGATGATCGTGCTCGCCGTGCCGGCCTTCCTGCTGATCAAGGCGGGCGGCACCTGGCCGCCGATCGCCGGGGTGCTGGTCCTGGCCACGCTGCTGGCCTGCTTCGCCGCGCCCAGCGCCGCCACCCTGCCCGCGCTGTTCCCGACCGCCGTGCGCTACGCGGCCATGGGCATCGGGTTCAACTTCGCGGTCGCCGCGTTCGGCGGCACCACCCCGCTGGTCACCGCCGCGCTGGTCGAGCTGAGCGGCGACGACCTCATGCCCGCCTACTACCTGATGCTGGCCGGCGCCATCGGCCTGCTCACCGTGCGGTTCCTGCCGGAGAGCGCCCAGGTGCCGCTCAAGGGCTCGCAGCCGATGGTCGGTTCACGCGAGGAGCGGCGCGAACTCATCGCCACCTCCAAGGAGCTGTACGCCTTCGCGCGGGAACAGGAGCGGGAGCGGACGGGGCG
>NZ_JACBWZ010000631.1 GCF_013870595.1 Streptomyces sp. WELS2
GACGCGGCCGCCGCCCGCACCCGGCTGATCAGCATGGGCGGGGCGATGGGCGGCACCTCGCTGCTGGTCGCGGTGCTCGTGGTCGTCGGCACCTTCGCGCTCACCGTGCGGCAGCGCCACCGAGAACTGGCCCTGCTGCGGGCCGTCGCCGCCACCTCGGGACAGATCCGCGGGCTGCTCGGCCGGGAGGCGCTGATCGTCGGCGCGGCGGCGGGCACGGCCGGCGCGCTGCTCGGGCTGCCGCTGGGCGACTGGCTGTTCTCCCGGTTCGTCGCGCTGGGCGCCGTACCCGACACGCTGGAACGGACCACCGGTGTCTTCCCGCCGTTCGTGGGGCTCGCCGCCACCCTGCTCGCGGCCTGGGCGGCGGCCCGGATCGCCGGCCACAGGATCGCCCGGATCCGCCCGGCCGAGGCCTTGGCCGAGGCCAGGACGGAGCGCACCCGGCCCGCCCTCGGCCGGATCGCCGCCGGGCTGCTGCTCCTGGCCGGCGGAGTCGTGCTCGTCGTCGTCCTCGCCTCGCTGCGCACCGAGCCCGCCTCCACCCCGGTGACCTTCCTCGCCGTCGTCGTCCTGTCCACCGCCGTGGCCCTGCTCGGTCCGCTCCTGGTCAGGGCCGCCGTGCTGCTGCTCGCCGGCCCGCTCCGGCTCACCGGGCACGGCGGCCGGCTCGCCACCGCCAACCTGCGCGGCAACGCCGCCCGCATGGCCTCGGTGGTCACCCCTCTGACCCTGCTCGTCGGCATGACCTGCACCGTCCTGTTCGTCCAGGCCACCCTGGGGGACGCAGCCCGTACCCAGGTCCGCGAAGGTGTCCGGGCCGACTGGGTCCTGGCTGCCCAGGGGCCCGGTGTCCCCGGTGAGGCCGCCGAGCGGCTGCGCGCGCGGCACGACACGGTCACCGAGGTGGTCCGCACCACCGTCCGCGTCGGCCTGGACAAGTACCCCGCGCAGGGCGTCACCCCGGCCGGCCTGACCCGCACCTGGGACCCCGAGGTCACCGTCGGCTCCCTCGGCCGGCTCGGCCCCGGCACCGTCGCCGTCAGCGAAGTGGCCGCCGACCAGCAGCATCTGGCACCGGGCAGCCCCCTGAAAGTCACCCTCGGCGACGGCACGCCCGCCACGCTCACCGTCGCCGCCGTCTACGCCAAGGGGCTCGGCTTCGGCGACCTCACCTTCGACCACGACCTCGTGGCCCGCCACGTCGACAACCCGCTCGCCTCCTCCGTCCTCGTGAGCACGAGCCGTACACAGGGAGAACTGACGGCCACCCTCCGCGGGTTCCCAGGGGTGAGGGTTCTTTCGCCGGCCGCCGCCGATGCCCTCCAGGCCGACCAGGAGCAGACGAACGCAGAGGTCAACTACCTCGCCATGGGCCTGGTGCTGGCCTTCACCGCCATCGCCGTCGGCAACACGCTCGCCATGTCGGTCGCCGAGCGGGTACGGGAGTTCGCGCTGCTCCGCCTCGCCGGCGCGACCCGGCGGCAGGTGCTGCGCATGCTGCGCACCGAGACGCTGTCCGTGCTGTTCCTCGCCACCTTTCTCGGCAGCGGGATCGCCCTCGCCGTGCTCACCGCGTTCAGTCTCGGCATGACGGGCCGGGCCGCACCCACGGTCACCCCGCTGCTCTACGTCGGCGTCGTCGGGTTCGCCGGTGTCCTCGCGCTGGTGGCCAGTGCCGTGCCGGGACGCACGGCGCTGCGGGTGCGGGCGGTGACGGTCGCCACGGCGAAGGAGTGACACCGGCGACCGTGGCGCGTATCCGTGTCCGCGGCGCCCGCGCCGTGCTCAGGCCGTCGCCGGCTCCACCGGCAGGCCCTCCGCCCGCCAGGCCTGGAAACCGCCCACCAGGTCCGTCGCCCGGTGCAGGCCCAGCTGGTGGAGGGAGACGGCGGCGAGGCTGGAGGCGTATCCCTCGTTGCAGATCACCACGACGCGCAGGTCGTGGCCGGTGGCTTCGGGGAGACGGTGGCTGCCCTGGGGGTCGAGGCGCCACTCCAGCTCGTTGCGCTCGACCACGACGGCGCCCGGGATGAGTCCGTCCCGTTCGCGCAGGGCCGCGTACCGGATGTCGACCAGCAGCGCGTCACCTGCGAGAGCCGCCTTGTGCGCCTCCCGTGCCTCGATGCGCTGGTAGCCCGCGCGGACCCGTTCCAGCAGCTCGTCGATGCCGGGCGGCCGTTCGCCGGTCGTCTTGGTCGCGGTCAGCTGTCCGCCGGTGTCGCTCACTGCCAGTCCTCCGGGCGTTCGACCTGTTCCAGGCGCAGGACCTGGCCGGTGCGACTGTAACGACGGATGTGGGGGAGCGGTGGGTAGTAGGCGTGGACGGAGATCGCGTGTCGCTCCGTGGACTCGTTGAGCACCTCGTGCACATGGTGGCGGCCGAAGGCGCGGCCCTGTCCGGCGGACAGCCGGCGTACGCGGTCCACGCCGTCGGTGAGCTCCAGGGTCTTCCAGCCGTCGGTGGGGAGCCGGGCGGCGAGGGAGTTCTCGGTCAGCTCGCCGGAGGCGGTGAGGAAGGCGCCGACCGAGTCGGCGTGGTCGTGCCAGCCGGTGCCGGTGCCGGGCGGCCAGCCGATCAGCCAGGCCTCGCTGCCGCCGGGCCCCTCGAGCCGCACCCAGGTGCGGCCCTCCGGGTCGAGCGGGAGGGAGGCGATCAGCTCGGCGTCGGCCGCCGTACGCCGGACGAAGTCGAGGAGGTCCGCCTGCGTGGGCGGGGTGGCGGCGGTGGACACGGGGGCGGGCAGGGACGAGGGGACAGACACGAGCACCGTCCTGGAAGTTCGCGGAAACGGGCGCGCGACGGCGCCCGGTGAGGAAAGGGAGGCGAATTCAGCAGGACGGGCGACACACGCAGCCCGCGTAGCGGACGAGGTCCATGTGGACCCTCCGCCACAGGCGCACGTAGGTGTCGGTCACGATCGGGAGTACAGCACGCCGGACCAGCTCGGTCAACCGGGTGTCACCTCGTGGACGGAGACCGGGAGCGCGGAATCGGCGCAGGCCGCAGGCGAACACCACCCGCGCAGCGCCCGGCGCGGGTGGGGGCTCGGGGATCTCGGCCCATGCTCGGCGCGGGTGGGGACTGGGCAGCGTGGTCCGTGCTCGGCGCGGTGGGGCTCGGGGTTCTACGGGGCGTCCCCCGCCCGGAGCCCGGTCCGGAGCCGGGTCTCTCCCGGCCCGCCCGCCCGCGCGGAGCGTCAGCGCAGGCCCGAGCCCGCTTCCGCCGTCGCCGCCCGCTCACTCATCGGCTGCTCTTTCCGCTCCTGCTCCCGCCCGTGCGCCTCCTCCGCCACCGGCTCCGCCTCCGGGGCCGAGCCTCCCAGCGCGGTCTCCGCCGCCGTGTACAGGTCGGCGGGGCGGACCCCGCCCAGCGCGGTGACCAGGTGGCCGTCGGGGCGTACCAGCAGCACGCTGTGCGCCGGCGCGCCCGGGTAGCTTTCGGCGACCAGCAGCTCGGCGGGGTGCGGCAGCGCGGTCACGGCCGCAGCGAGCCGGGGCATCACGCCGGCGGACATCCAGTGCTTGCGGTCCCACACGCCCGTACCCGGCGCGATCAGCACGACCAGCAGCGCGCCGCGGCCGAGCCGGTCCCGCAGCGGGACGAAGGAGCCGTCCTCCGCCGTGACCCGGACGTCGGCCACCTGGGCGCCGGGCGGGGTGCCGACGGGGATCGCCGCCTCCAGGTGCCGGGGCGTGAGCGGCGAGCCGCCGTGGTCGC
>NZ_JACBWZ010000632.1 GCF_013870595.1 Streptomyces sp. WELS2
GCCCGCGGCCCCCCCCCCCCCCCCCCCCCCCCCCCCCCCCCCCCCCGGACCACCGCTTGACCCCGCCGCGACGTCAACGTCTGTACTGATCCCATGCGGATCGGAGAGCTCGCCGCCGCCGTCGGCGTCACGACGCGCACCGTGCGGCACTACCACCACCTGGGCCTGCTGCCCGAGCCGGCCCGGCGCGCCAACGGCTACCGGCACTACGCGCTGCGGCACGCCGTCGTCCTGGCCCGGATCCGGCGGCTGACCGAGCTGGGGCTGGGCCTGACCGAGGTGCGGGACGTACTCGCCGACGACGCGGGCAAGGACCTGGCCGAGGTGCTGACCGAACTGGACGCGGACCTGGCCCGGCAGGAGGCGGGGATCCGGGAGCGCCGGCGGCGGCTGCGGGCGCTGCTGGACGCCGGGGAGCCGCCCGCCGAGGGTCCCGTCTCACCCGAACTGGCCGCCGTACTGGACGCGTTGCCCGCCGACGGCTCCCCCATGGCCGCCAAGGACCGGAAGGTCCTGGCCCTGGTCGACACGGGGGCGTCGCCGGAGGACCGGGAGCGGCTGTCGGCCGCGCTGCGCGGCGTCCTGGACGACCCGGACGCGGTGGCCCGCGCCCGCGAGGCGTACGCGCCGCTCGACGCGCCGGCCGACGCGGACCCGGATGATCCGCGCGTGGAGCGGACGGCGCGCACGCTCGCCGCGTGCGTACCGGACGGGCTGCCGATGGAGGGCCAACCCGACCTGGACAACGCGGTGTTGGGGGCTCTGTACGCCGACTTGGCACCCGCCCAGGCGGAGGCGGTGCGCCGTATGCTGGAGATCGCCTTGGGGGTGGAGCGATGACGACGGTGTACCGGTTGGCCCGGCACGAGATGCGGCTCTTCGTCAGTCTGGCGCTGTGGCTGGCCCGGCGCACCCAGGGCACCGGCGGCGGGCGGGCGTTCGGGTACGCGCGCGGGCAGGGCGCGACGCTGCTGGGGCTGGCCTTCGTCTGCGTCGTCGAGACGGTCGGCGTGTCCTTCATGCTGCGGGACATGCCGCTCGCGCACGACGTGCTGCTGGTGGTGGACGTCTACACCGTGCTGCTCGTGATCGGCCTGCACGCGGCCGGCGTGGTCCGCCCGCACGTGCTGACCGGCGACGCGCTGCGGGTGCGCCACGGCGCCCATACCGACCTGCGGATCCCGCTGGCCTCGATCGCCGCCGTACGCCGGGAGACCCGGACCACGCACAAGCCGGAACCGGACGCCCTGGACCTGATCGTCGGCTCGCAGACCACGGTGACCCTCGAGCTCGCCGAGCCCGTCGTGCACACGTCCCTGGCGGGCCGGCGCAGGCCGGTGCGCGTGGTGCGGCTGTACGCCGACGACCCGGGTGCCCTGGTCCAGGCCCTCGCCGCGCGCTGAACCCCGTGGTCGGGGCCGTACGCGGGACCGCCGTACCCTGGCGCGGAGGTCTACGTAAGGAGTACGTGTTGCTGGTCCTGCTGCCGCCCTCCGAGGGCAAGGCGAACTCGGGTGACGGCGCCCCGCTGGAGCTGGGCTCGCTGTCCCTGCCGGGGCTGACCGCGGCGCGGGAGGCCGTGCTAGGCGAGCTGGTCGGGCTGTGCTCCGGCGACCCGGAGAAGGCCCGCGAGGTGCTGGGGCTCAGCGAGGGGCTGCGCGGTGAGGTCGCGAAGAACGCCGGGCTGCGCACGGCCGGCGCCCGCCCCGCCGGGGAGATCTACACCGGTGTCCTCTACGACGCCCTCGGCCTGGCCACGCTGGACGCGGACGCCCGGCGGCGCGCCGCCGGCTCGCTGCTGGTGTTCTCCGGACTGTGGGGCGCGGTACGCGTGACGGACCGGATCCCCTCCTACCGCTGCTCGATGGGCGTGAAGCTGCCGGGCCTCGGCGCGCTGGCCGGGCACTGGCGGGCGCCGATGGCCGAGGTGCTGCCGGAGGCGGCCGGCGAGGGCCTGGTGCTGGACCTGCGTTCCTCGGCCTACGCGACCGCCTGGAAGCCGAAGGGCGAGCCGGCCGGGCGCACGGCGACGGTACGGGTGCTGCACGCGCCCACCCGGAAGGTCGTCAGCCACTTCAACAAGGCGACGAAGGGGCGGATCGTACGCGGCCTGCTCACGTCCGGGGCGGTCCCGGAGAACCCGGCCGAACTGGTAGAGGTGCTGCGGGAGCTGGGCTACACCGTGGAGGCGGAGGCGCCCGGCAAGGCGGGCAGGGCGTGGGCGCTGGACGTGCTGGTGGAGGAGATTCACTGACTCCGAGTCGGGCGTTGCAGCATGCGCAACGCTCATTGCGGGTGATGCAGTAGCTGGGCACGATGAGGGCATGACCTCGCCGCTGCCCCGCTCCGCCGACCCCTCCGTCCTGGATCTCGCGCCCGTCCTGCCCGTCGTGGTGCTCGCCGACGCCGCCGACGCCGTACCGCTGGCTCGGGCGCTGGTGGCCGGCGGGCTGCCCGCTGTCGAGGTGACCCTGCGGACCCCGGCGGCGCTGGAGGCGATCCGCGCCATCGCCGGCGAGGTGCCCGAGGCGGTGGTCGGCGCGGGCACGGTGGTGACCCCGGAGCAGGTGGGCGCGGTGACGGCGGCCGGGGCGCGGTTCCTGGTCAGCCCCGGCTGGACGGAGTCGCTGCTGACGGCGATGCGCGCGTCCGGGGTGCCGTACCTGCCCGGGGTGTCGACCGCCTCGGAGGTGGTCGCGCTGCTGGAGCGCGGGGTGCGGGAGATGAAGTTCTTCCCGGCGCAGGCGGCGGGCGGTACGGCCTATCTGCGCTCGCTGGCCGGACCGTTGCCGCAGGCCCGGTTCTGCCCGACCGGCGGGATCGGGCCGGCGACCGCGCCGGAGTACCTGTCCCTGCCCAACGTGGGCTGCGTCGGCGGCAGCTGGATGGTCCCGGCCGAGGCGGTGGCCGCCCGCGACTGGGACCGGATCGAGCAGCTGGCGCGGGCGGCGGCCGGGCTCAGGGGCGCAGGTGGGACGTGTCGTTGAAGAGCCGGACGCTCGCGTTGCCGTCCGCGTAGTACGCCACCGCCGACAGCGAGGCCGCCGACAGCTCCATCCGGAACAGCGACTCGGGCGGGGCGCCGAGGGCGAGCCGGATCAGCGTCTTGATCGGGGTGACGTGGGTGACCAGCAGGACCGTACGGCCCTGGTACGCCGCGACCAGCTTGTCCCGGGTGGCGGCCAGCCGTACGGCGGTCTCGGCGAAGCTCTCGCCGCCGCCGGTGGGATGGGCCTCCGGGTCGGCGAGCCAGGCGTCCAGGTCGTCCGGGTAGCGCTCGCGGACCTCGCCGAAGGTCAGCCCCTCCCAGGCGCCGAAGTCCGTCTCGCGCAGGCCCTCCTCGACCGTGACGTCCAGGTTCAGCCGGGCGGCGACGATCCCCGCGGTCTCGCGGGTACGGGCCAGGGGGGAGGCCACGATCTCCTGGATGGTGCCGCGCCTGGCCAGGGCCTCGGCGACGCGGTGCGCCTGCTCGCGGCCGGCGGCGGAGAGAGCGGGGTCGGTGCCGCCGCTGCCGGAGAAGCGTTTCTGTGGGGTCAGCGGGGTCTCGCCGTGGCGCAGCAGCACGAGGGTGGCCGGGGCGCCGAGGTCGGGCGCGGAACTCCAGCCGGGCGCGGAGGGCTGCCCGGCGGAGTCCGGCGCGGAGGGCTGACCGGCGGAGTCCGGCGCGGAGGGCTGCCCCTGATCGGCGGCTCCCGGACGCTGCGCATCGGGTT